>CAVGIZ010000049.1:0-13062 GCA_963629255.1 Anaerovoracaceae bacterium | reverse complement strand
GCGGGGCTTTCGGGGCGGAAGCAACGACACGGGCATTTAGGTGGGTTTATTTAGGTTGCTTACGCGAAGGTTAGGGGGCTGGGCGGATGACGTGGCAGGGGTTGCCGACGGCGATGGAATGCGGTGGGATTGATTTTGTCACGATGGAGCCTGCGCCGATGATGGAGCCTGTGCCGATGGTGACGCCTGGGAGGATTTTGACGTCGCCGCCGAGCCAGCAGTCGTTTTCGATTGTGATGGGGCGGGCGCGTTCGATGCCTTGATTGCGGCGTGGGATGTCGTGGGCGTGCTCAGCGGTGTAGCAGCCGAGGTTGGGTCCGATGAAGCAATGGGCGCCGATGGTGATGGTGGCGCCGTCCATGAAGTAGGCGCCGTGGTTGATGAAGGTGGCTTCGCCGATGGAGGTGTTGGTGCCGTAGTCGGTGTAGACGGGTGCGAGGATGGTGGCGGAGGGATGCACGTGGGGGAAGAGTTGGGCGAGGAGTGCCGCGCGACGGGGTTTGTCGGTGGGGGGCGTATTGTTGAAGGCGAAGGCGAGGGCGTCCGCTTTTTCGCGGGCGGCGAGGAGTTCCGGGTCGAAGTTGGCATCGTACCAATTGCCGGCGAGCATTTTGTCTTTTTCGGTCATGGGGTATATTATACCATATTTTTGGTGGATTTGGAAGGGGTTGTGGGGAGATTTTGGAAGATAAAAATACCCCCTTCACAGCGGGGCGAAAATATGCTATAATATGCGGCATATGAAAAACTGTAAACTGTTTTTGGTGGGCGCGACTATTTTGGTCGCGGCGGGTGTTTTTGCCGGCGACGCATCGCTTAGTGCGGGGCAAGCTGGGGTGGCTTTCAAGCCTGAAGAGCTTCAACTCTCTGAAAAGATGACGCTCCTCGCCTTACAAATTGGGCTCATTTTGTTCGCGGCGAAATTGGGCGGGATGTTGGCGTCCCTGTTCAAGTTGCCGTCGGTGTTGGGTGAGCTTGCGGCGGGTATTTTGATTGGGCCGTGGTGCTTGGGTGGAATTGGATTTGGTGATGGGCTGTTCAAGTATGGTTTGTTCCGCGGTGGCGAGTTGGAGATGATTAAGGCGGCGACGGGGAATGCGCCGTTCGCGGTGACGCCGGAGCTGTACGGGATTTGCACGATTGCGAGTGTGGTGTTGTTGTTCCTGTCGGGCATTGAGACGAACTTGAAGATGTTCTTGAAGTTTGCGTTTGCGGGGTCGCTTGTTGGGATTGGCGGCGTCGTGGCGAGCTTCCTGTTTGGCGACTTGTGCGCGGTGTATTTGCTGCCGAAGTTTTTGCCGAATTCGTTTGGGTATTTGGCGGCCCTGGCGGACCAGGGGCTGGTGCATGCAATTATGGACCCAGCGGCGATGTTCATGGGCATTATGGGCACGGCGACATCGGTTGGCATTACGGCGCGAATTTTGTCTGAGCGGCGTAAGATGGATACGGAAGAGGGTGTGACGATTATGGCGGGCGCCGTAATTGATGACGTTCTCGGCATTATTGTTTTGGCGATTGGCATGGGGATTATTTCGGCGCAGGCCGCGGCGGGGGCCGAGGCGAAGAAGGGCGTTGAATGGGCGGCGATTGGGATGGTCGCGTTGAAGGCGTTTGGCATTTGGCTGGGGGGCACGATTTTGGGTGTTGTATTGGCGCGGCGGATTTCGTGGCTGCTGAAGTTGTTCAAGAGCCCGGTCGCGATTGGCACGCTGGCGTTTGGTTTGTCGCTGGTGATTGCGGGGTTGTTTGAGGCGATGGGCTTGACGCTGATTATTGGTGCGTATGTGATGGGTTTGGCGTTGAGCCGGACGGATTTGAAGTACATGATTCAGGAGAATTTGCAATCGGTGTACACGTTCCTCGTGCCGGTGTTTTTCTGTGTGATGGGCATGATGGTGGATTGCAAGGCGTTGTGCTCGCGGCCTGTCCTTGAGTTCGGCGCGATTTACACGTTGCTTGCGGTGCTCGCCAAGATTATTGGTTGCGCGATTCCGTCGCTTTTCTGCGGGTTCAATTTGCGCGGTGCGTTGCGCGTCGGGGCGGGCATGATTCCGCGTGGCGAAGTGGCGCTCATCATTGCGGGCATTGGTGTTTCGACGATGGTGAATGGCAAGCCGATTTTGAGCGCGGAAGTTTTTGGCATTGGCATTTTGATGACGCTGGTGACGACGATTGTGGCGCCGCCGACGCTCGTGGCGCTGTTTGTTTCGCCGGCGAAGGGCGTGCGGCATCCGCGGGCGTCTACGACGGGTTCGCGCGAGATTAGTTTTGAATTGAGCTCGAATGATGTGGCGGGCTATGTCCTTGCCAAGCTCGTCGCGGAGTTTCGTGCGGAAGGTTTCTTCTCGACGTGCCTTTCGCAAGAGAGCGACATTTGGGAAGTGACGATGGACGATATGGAAATTGCGTTGCGGCGTGAAGGGAATCAGATTTTTGTGCAGTGCACGCCGGCGGAAGAGGCGATGGTGATGACAGCCTGGATGGAAGTGGCGAGCCAGATGAACGATTTGGCGCGGTCGATTTCGAAGCCTGTGCGGCGTGAACCGACTGAGCCGACCGCGTCAGAAGACAGCAAGGCGAAGAAGTCGCCGCGCAATGTGCGCCGTTATTTGCAAGGCTTCGTGATGTTGCCGGGCTTCCATGCGACGTCGAAGAAGGATGCGATTGAAAAGATTGTCGCGGAAATTGCGAAGGTCAATCCGAATCATGTGAAGGATGCGGCGAGCGCGACCGCGGCGGTTTTGCATCGTGAGGAATCGATGCCGACGGGGCTGGACCATGGTATTGCGGTGCCGCATGGGCGTGACGCGAGTGTGGAAGGGATTGCGGGCGCGGTTGCGATCGTGGACAATTCGAACTCGGCGGGCGGTTGCATTGCTGACTATGAAACGATTGATAAGAGCCGCGTTGAAATCATCGTGTTGACGCTGGCGAATACGGAAGAGCAGACGCCGTACTTGCAGTTGATGGCGTGCATTTCGCGCATGCTGCGTGACAACGATGGCTACCGTCGCTTGGCTGCGTGCAAGACGGCGGATGAGATGCGTAAGTTCTTCCGCGACGCAAAATAAGCGGATGGAGAGAACTGAAACAATCGCGGCAATTGCCACTGCGCCTGGGCGTGGTGGCATTGCTGTTATTCGTGTGAGTGGTCCCGATGCGTTTTCGATTGCACGTGTTTTGACTGGGCGCGAGGTGGTGCCGGGGGGCTTTGTGCATGCGGCGGTGCGCGATGGGGCGGGGCGGCTTTTGGATCGCGTGCTGGTGTTGGCGTTTGCGCATCCGCATTCGTATACGGGTGAGGATGTGGTTGAGTTTCAATCGCATGGTGGCACCGTGACACCGCGGCGGATTTTGGAGGCTTGTTTTGCCGCGGGGGCACGGCTTGCGGACCGCGGCGAATTTACGTTGCGTGCGTTCCTCAATGGCAAGCTGGATTTGTCCGAAGCGGAGAGCGTGATTGAGCTTGTTGATGCAAAAACGGACCGTGCGGCAGATGATGCGCTTGCACGCCAAAACGGCAACAAGGCGCGTGAATACGATGCGCTTTATGAGCGTGCGTTGGAGCTTTCCACGACGTTGGAACATTCGCTTGATATTTCGGAAGATGAATTGCCCGCGGGCTTTTTGGAAGGGCTTCGCGAAAAAAGTGCCGCGCTTGAAAAGGATATTTTGCAGGCGGCGCGGCGGGCACATGAAGGGCGGCTTTTGCGTGAGGGCGCACTCGTTGTTTTGGCGGGTCCGCCCAATGCAGGCAAGTCGTCGCTGATGAATACGCTTTTGGGTGAGAACCGCGTTCTTGTTTCGCCGACGCCCGGGACGACGCGCGATTCCATTGAAGAGATGCTGGACCTTGATGGCTGGCCTGTTCGTTTGGTGGATACGGCGGGGCTTCGCATGACCGATGATGCCATTGAAGAGGCAGGCGTCAATCGGGCTCATGACTTGATTGCACGCGCGGACATCGTTCTTTATCTTTTGGGTGAGGAAGAAAAAAGTGCCGCGGTCGCGGCAGATTCTAAAACGATTTGTGTTCAGTCGAAATGTGATGTGATTCATTCGACGGATGCGAATGTGCTACGCGTGAGTTCTGTGACGGGCGAAGGGCTGGATGAATTGAAGGCGGCGATTGTTGCGAGGCTGGAGGCACTTGCTGAGGTGCGTGCGGATTCGACGGCGAGTGCAAGTGAACGGGAAGGCGATTTGTTGCGAAGTGCCGCGGCACATCTTGCGGCGCTTGATGCGATGGAGCCTATTTTGCTGGCGAATGCGTTGCGGGAAAGTGCGCAGGCGTTGGGCGCTTTGACGGGAAGGGAATACGCATCGGACATGTTGACGTCGCTTTTTTCACGTTTTTGCGTGGGGAAGTAAAGTTGAAAATACCCCCTACACATCGCGGCGGAAATATGGTATAATATATCCTAATGGCCACAAAGAAGAAAAAAGTTGATCCTCGCCCGAGTTGGGATGAGTACTTTATGGAGATTGCAGAGGTCGTTGCCAAGCGCTCGAACTGCTGCCGTCGCCATGTGGGTGCGGTTATAATGAAGGATAATCACATTTTGTCGACGGGCTATAATGGCACGCCGCGGGGTGTGAGGAATTGCTTTGATGGTGGGTGTCCACGGTGTGCGTCGACGACGAAGAGTGGCGACCACTTGGAAGAGTGTTTGTGCACGCATGCGGAGCAGAACGCGATTTGCCAGGCGGCGTACTATGGGCATGGCATTGCGGGTGGCACGATTTACATCACGATTTCGCCGTGTTTGACGTGTGCGAAGTTGATTATCAATGCGGGGATTCGCGAAGTTGTGTATGGTGGCGATTATGCTTTCATTGATAAGGTGAAGGAAATGTTTGCCGCGGCGCACGTGAAGCATCGGGCTTATAAACTGAAGAAGTAAAGACAATTTAGAAACATCAATCTATAAAAGAAGGACAAAAGAAACTATGCGCAAGAAAATTATTGCCGGTAACTGGAAGATGAACGTGAAGCCGTCGGAGACGGCCGCGCTTGTGAAGGCGGTCGCGGAAGCGACGAAGGATGCGACGAAGGTCGAGGTTGTGTGCTGCACGCCTGCGATTGACGTGCCGGCGGCGGTGGCCGCGGCGGCGGGTACGCACGTTGGCATTGGTACCGAAAATGCACACTGGGAAGACCATGGTGCATTCACGGGTGAGATTTCGACGGGCATGATTGTGGATGCCGGTGCGAAGTATGTGATTATTGGTCACAGCGAGCGTCGTCAGTATTTTGGCGAGACGGATGAGACGGTGAACAAGCGTGCGCGTGCGGTGATTGCTGCGGGTTTGACGGCGATTGTGTGCGTGGGCGAGACGCTTGCGGAACGTGAAGCGGGCAAGCTCAACGAAGTCATTGAACGTCAGATGAACGTTGGCCTCAAGGATATCACCGCGGCAGATTGCGCCAAGCTTGTGATTGCGTACGAGCCGGTGTGGGCGATTGGCACGGGCAAGACCGCGACACCGGACCAGGCACAGGAAGTGCATGCGCTCATCCGCGCGACCTTGGCGAAGCTCGTCGGTGCTGAAACGGCCGAGACGGTCCGCATTCAATACGGCGGTTCGATGAAGCCGGGCAACGCGGCGGAACTTCTCGCGAAGAAGGATATCGATGGTGGTTTGATTGGCGGCGCGGCGTTGAAGGCGGCCGATTTCGCGGGGATTATTTCCGCGGCACAGGCTGCTTCGTAAGCAGAAGGAACAACTCGAATGGTCAAGTCCATGACAGTTGGAAAGTTTCTCGTCGCGGGCGCACTTGTGGCGCTCGTGGCGGGATGCTTTGATGAGCCGACACCCGCGGAGCAAACTGTCGCGAAGGAGGCTCGTGTGTATCTTTCGGAGAAGGGTTTGAAGGACCTCTCCACCGTCACATTTGCCGCGGCAGATAAAATGGATTACCTCAATCTGGACCGCAATCAATTGACGAATGTGAATGAAGTCGCCCAACTCTCCAGCTTAAAATGGTTGCGACTCAACAATAATCAGCTTTCCCAATTACCGCAGCTTTCGGGTCTGACCAAGTTGCGCCGTATTTACCTCAAGAACAATCGCTTTACTAAGGTTCCCGAAGAATTGAAGGACCTTCCTGATTTGACGGATGTTGATTTGTCCGGTAATCCCATTACCGAAATTCCGGATTGGCTTGCGAAGAAGGAAGGGCTTGAAAATCTTTCCTTTACGCGGACTCAAATTACCAAGCTTCCCGAAGACTTGACCGCATGGAAGAACTTGCTGTCGCTTCAGTTGGGCGATTTGAAGTTGAGTGCGGACGAGATGGCGCGCATTCGCGCGGCACTTCCAGGCGTGGCGATTATTTTCTAGAAGATTTTTTGTTTCATATGTGAATCCCCTTGCGCGGCAGAAATGCCGCGCTTTTTCTTGCCTTGGCGCGGCACTTTTGGTCGGATACGCCGTAACATCAGGCGTCTCCCTGGCTAACATCAGGCAAATCTTGGTAACTTTTTGCCAAAAAGTTACCAAGATTTTTAAAAAAGACTATAAGATTTTGGAAAATCTTACCAAGATTTGGCTAACGTTGTAGGCGGGGAGGTCTGAAGGGGCTGGTAGGCGGTGGAAAAGTGCCGCGGGAGAAAAATTTTTCCTCAGAAGGATTATTTCCCCCCTTGAAAGGTGAGCGGAAATATGGTATAATATACGCCAATTTATGCGACTGTAGCTCAATTGGATAGAGCGTTGGCCTCCGAAGCCGAAGGTTGCTGGTTCGATCCCAGTCAGTCGCACCATTTTTCCCCCGATTACAAGGCTGCCAATTGCGCGGCAGAATTAGTGCGCTTCAAGCCAATTCGGGCCGACGCCGATGCCGACTTCCAAAGGCACGCCAAAATCAATCGCGGTCGTCATTTCTTTGCGAACGAGCTCTTTTACTTTTTCGACTTCATCGAGCGGCGTATCAAAGACAAGTTCGTCATGGATTTGCAAGACCATTTTGGTGCGCAGTCCATTTGCGAGGAGAGCGCGGTCGATATTGACCATGGCGACTTTGATGAGATCTGCCGCGGAACCTTGGATGGGGGTGTTGATGGCATCGCGCTCAGCACTTTGGCGGGCGGTTGCGTTGCGTGAATTGATGTCGCGAATGGTGCGGCGGCGGCCGAGGATTGTTTCGGCGTAACCTTTTTCGCGAGCTTTGGCAATCGCCTCTTGCATGTAGGCGTGGATCTTGGGATAAAGCTTGAAGTAGGTCTCGATGAGGTCGGCTGCTTCGCGCCGTGTGACATGCAAGCGTTGGGAAAGACCAAATGCGGAGATGCCATAGATGATGCCGAAGTTCACCATTTTGCAACGGGAGCGTTGCTCAGGCGTAACGAAGCCGGGCATAATATCGTAGACGCGGCTTGCCGTTTCGCGGTGAATATCTTCCCCGCGGCGGAAGGCGTCGAGCATAGCTTCGTCCTTCGAAAATGCGGCCATTAAGCGCAATTCGATTTGTGAATAGTCGGCCGAGATGATGGCATGCTTTTCATCGCGCGCGACGAAGGCGCGGCGAATTAATTTGCCGCGGTCGGTGCGGATGGGGATGTTCTGCAAGTTGGGGTCGGATGAACTCAGGCGGCCCGTTTCGGTAAAGGCTTGCGCGTAGGTTGTATGCACGCGGCCGTTTGCATCGATTAGGGTTGGGAGCTTATCCACATACGTCGATTTCAACTTGGCACAGGCGCGATACTCCAGAATTGATTGCACGACGGGATGTTCATTGACGAGTTTTTGGAGTGTCTTTTCGTCGGTTGAGTACTGCCCGCGCGTCGTTTTCTTTGCGGCCTCAGGATTGAGCTTGAGTCGTTCGAAGAGGAGTTCGCCCAGCTGTTTGGGACTATCCACATTGAGTCCAGGACCCGCGTATTTGAGGATGTCTTGGACGAGCGTCATGATTTCGCGATCCAGGACTTGGCCATATTCGCGAAGTGCCGCGGTGTCGATGCGCACGCCCTCGCGCTCCATATTAATAAGGACGTTGACGAGGGGCTCTTCCACATCGGCAAGGTCGTGAAGGGCATGGGCCTTTTCAACTTCGGGCCGCAAAACATCATCGAGCCGCAACGTGACATCCGCATCTTCCGCGGCATAATTGAGAATGTCCTCGGGCTTGAGTGCGGCCATTGAAAGTTGTTCTTCGCGCGGCTTCTTTTCGCCAATGAGCTTTTCGATTGGGATGGACCGATAGTGCAAGTATTCGCACGCGAGGAAGTCCATCGAATGGCGCGAGGCGGCATCGAGGCAGTAGTGCGCCAGCATCGTATCGTGCGGCGTCGAAGCAAACCCAATCCCATAACGCCGCAACACGGAGCGGTCGAATTTGACGTTGTGGCCCACGAAGATTTTCGTGGGGTCGGCAAAGAGCGGACGAAAGATATCAATCAAATCGCCGACGATATACCACGCCTTGCCGGGCGCGGTCGCAAATGAAAAGCCGACGAGCTTGCAGAAGTGCGCCTCGGTTGAAGTATGTCCATCGACCGCGGCAGTTTCCGTATCGAACGCAATGCGCGATGCCTTCATCAATTCATCCAGCAACGCGTGGGCTTCTTCATCGGTGCGGACGAGTTTATAATCATGCGGCGTCGTTTCGATTGTGGCCAATTCTGCCGCGGGCTCAGGCGCGAGCGCGGCACTTTCCCCGCCCAAGAAATCACGCGCCAGACGATTCAATTCAAACTTCGCACAGACCGCGGCCAGCGCCGCCTTGTCTGGTTCCTTCAAGCGATACTCATCCCAATTGATGTCAATCGGGACATCGGTGCGAATCGTGGTGAGGAACTTTGAGATGCGTGCGTCCTCTGCGCCCGCGGCAATTTTTTCGCCGAGCTTTCCTTTGACGTTGTGGGCGTTGGCAAGGATGCCTTCAATGTCGCCATATTTTGCGAGCAAGTCCGCGGCAGTTTTTTCGCCGACGCCGCGGATGCCTGGGATGTTATCGGATGAATCGCCCGCGAGCGCGAGGTAATCAATCATCTGCTTCGGGTCGCGCAAGTGCCAATGTTCACACACTTTTGCCGCGTCCATGATATCGGTTGCATCGCCCGAACGCGCGGGACGATAAAGAACCACATTGTCGCGAACGAGCTGCGCGGCATCTTTATCGGGCGTTGCAAGGAACACATTGAAACCCGCCTCCGCACCACGCGCAGCCAGCGTGCCCATCACATCGTCGGCTTCAAATCCATCCACGCGCACAACTGGAATGCGCAATGCCGCGGCGAGTTCAAACGCATACGGAATCGAGGCGGCGAGGTCCTCTGGCATTTTCTGCCGCGTCGCCTTGTAGGGCGCGTAAGCTTGATGCCGAAAGGTCGGGCCGCCCGGGTCCATCGCGAGCACGACGTGGCTGGGCTTTTCGCGCTTGAGAATAGCGTAGAGCCCATTCGCAAGACCGAGGAGCGCGGACGTATTGATGCCTGTCGCGGTCATGCGCGGATTGCGCAAGAACACAAAGTGCCCGCGATACAGAAATGGCATCAAGTCGACGATGAAAAGTTTGTTCATGCTCTTTAGTCGCGTTCCAGATTACGCTTTTCCAATTCGGCCCGATAGGCGGCCGCATCCACTTTCTTACGTGCGACGCCCGATTCAATTGCGGCCATCGCGACGGCATACGAAACTTCCGTGAAGAGGCGGCGGTCAAAGGGCTTCGGGATAATGTACTTCGGGCCAAAGACGAGCTCCTCATTCGGATAGAGCGCCTTGATATCGTCCGGCACTTTTTCACGTGCGAGGCGTGCGAGGGCATTTGCCGCGGCGACTTTCATCGCGGCATTAATCGTCGTTGCCTGCACATCCAAAGCGCCGCGGAACAAGTACGGGAAACCGAGCACATTGTTGATTTGATTCGGGTAATCACTGCGCCCCGTCACCATCACATACTTGCGCCCGACCATCGCCGCTTCCACTTCTTCGGGACGAATCTCGGGATCGGGATTGGCCATCGCAAAAATCGCTGGGAACTCGCCCATCGCTTGCACATCTTCGCGCGACAAAACATTTGCCGCGGACACCCCAATGAACACATCCGCGCCCGTCATCGCCTCGCGCCGCGTCAAGTCCGCCTTCACATCCCGCGCATGCACACGATTCTGCGCTGGCAAGTCCGTGCGACTCGTGGCCAACACACCGCGAATATCAAACATCGTAATATCCTTGACGCCCGCGGCCTTGAGCATGTCGGCAATACGCGTGCCCGCCGCGCCCGCCCCATTGATGACAATCTTGAGCTCGCCCAAGCCCTTGCCCTTCAACTCCGCAAAGTTCATCACGCCCGCCGTCGCAATCACCGCCGTGCCCCACTGGTCATCATGAAAGACTGGAATATCCAGCATCTTATCAAGCGTATCTTCAATCTCAAAACATGCCGGCGCGGCAATATCTTCCAAATTGATGCCACCATACTGCGGCGCAATCGCGAGGACCGCATCAATGACGCGCTTCGGGTCCGTCTTGCCCGTATCGGCCTCGCCCACGCGGCAATGATTCAACGGCACCGGCCACGCATTCACATCCGCAAACGACTTGAACAACACAGCCTTGCCTTCCATCACCGGAATCGACGCCGTCGCGCCCAAATCGCCCAACCCCAAAATCGCCGTTCCATCCGAAACAACCGCGACGAGATTGGACTTCGCCGTGACATCAAAAACTGCCGCGGGATTCGCCGCGATCTCCTTGACCGCTTGCGCCACACCCGGCGTATACGCGAGGCACAAATCCTCCGCCGTCTTCAAGGGCTTCGGGAGCGCCACCGCCACCTTGCCACCTTGATGAAACTTCAGCACGTCTTCTTTGCTATAATTTGCCATCTTCTATTTTCTCCTTCGATTCAGGACGCCACGTATTATACCATATTTCAGCCGAGATTTCAACCACCTTCCGCAGACGCAAAATGTGCCGCGTGCTTTCTTTTGAGATAGGCGTAATTTACCCCCTTCCAATTCGGCGCAGAATATGGTATAATATGCGGCACTATGAAACTCTTTGGGACGATTACGGCTTTGGTGACGCCCTTCTGCAAAGATGGGTCCGTCGATTATGGGCGTTTGCAAGCGCTTGTTGAGAAACAGGTCGCTGGTGGTGTGGAAGGAATTTGCTCCGTTGGGACGAGCGGGGAATCGCCGACTTTGTCGCATGAGGAACACCACAAGGTGATTGAGAAGACGATTGAATTTGCCGCGGGCAAGGTGAAGATCATTGCGGGGACGGGTGCGAACTCGACCAGCGAGGCGATTTCACTCACGAAGGCGGCGATTGCGATGGGCGGCGCGGATGCGTGTTTGCAGGTGACGCCGTATTACAACAAGCCCAATGCAGAAGGACTCTATCGTCACTTTATGACGGTGGCGGATTTGGGTTTGCCGGTTGTGTTGTACAATGTGCCAGGGCGGTCGGGGAAAGAGATTCCGCTGGATGTGGTGGTGCGGCTTGCGGCGCATCCGAATGTGGTCGCGATCAAGGAAGCGGCGGGAAGCGTGGAGAGAGTTTCGGCCATTCGGAATTTGCTTCCGGAGTTTACGATTTTGTCGGGCGATGATTCGCTGGCGTTGCCGATGATGTCGGTCGGGGCGCAAGGCGTGATTTCGGTGGCGTCGAATGTGATTCCACGCGAGATGAGCGAGATGGTGCGCCTGGCGTTGCGCGGCGATTTTGTTGGGGCGCGGCAGTATCACACCAAGTATTATCCGCTCTTCCATGACTTGTTTATTGATGTCAATCCCGTGATGGTCAAGGAGGCGTTGTGGCTGATGGGCCAGATTGAGCGCGTCTTCCGTTTGCCCTTGTGTGAGACGACGGACAAGAACCTTGAAACGATGCGCGGCACTTTGAAGAAGTTGGAGTTGGTATGAAGAAAATCCTTTTGACATTCGTGATGGTGGGCGCGGCAGTTTTGTGTCGCGCGGAGAATGGTGTTGCGAAGTACGATTCGAGGATGGCGCTTGAGAAGGCGGTCGTCACGAATGGGGTCAAGTGGATCGATGGAAAGTACATGCCGATTGAGGGGCGGATGTATGAGGATGTGGACCATTACTACGATCGCTTGCCGATGGGGATGTCGACGAACATCAATGAGGGTGTTCGGGATATGCGGCACATGACGGCAGGATTGCAATTTCGGTTTCGGACGAATTCGAAGAAGGTGTCGTTCAAGTGGAAGCCTTATAATGATTGGTTGGAGATGGGGCACATGCCAGCGACGGGCGTGAGTGGGATTGATGTGTATCGATTTGATGAGGCGGCGGGGCGTTGGATTTATGTGAACACGGGGCGTGTGGCGAGTTATGAAGAGGGCGGAAATTTGAGTGTGAATTGGGTGCCGGGCGAGGCGTGCTTGGTGAATTTTCCGCTCTATAATGGCGTGAAGGAGATGCAGGTCGGGATTGATGAGGGGGCGAGCGTGGAGGCGTTGGGTCCGCGGAAGAGTGGTGTCACAAAGCCCGTCGTATTTTATGGGACCTCGATTACGCATGGTGGATGCGCGTCGCGGCCAGGGATGGCGTTTGTGAATGTTGTGGGGCGCGACTTGGATGTGCCTGTCGTGAATTTGGGCTTTTCGGGATCGGGCAAGATGGAGATTGAGCTTGCGCCGATTATTGGGCGGATTGATGCGAGTTGCTATGTGCTGGATACGCTCTGGAATATGAATGTGGGGCTGGTGAAGGAGCGGTATGAGAATTTCATTCGTGCCTTGCGCTCGGCGCGGCCGGGGGTGCCAATTGTGATGGCGGAAAAGTATGCGGTCGCGGCACATCGGGCCCGGAATCAGGAGCTTGTGGAGATGAATGAGTTTGTGCGCAAGTTGTATGCCAAGTTGGTGACGGAAGGATGGGAGGAGATTTATTATTTGCCAGCGGATGGAATGTATTGGGATGATGAGGGGACGGTTGATACGGTGCATCCGAATGATTGGGGAATGATGTCGCTTGCAAAAGGTTTTGAAGGCATTCTTCAAAAGGCGTTGAAGTTGAAGCGCTAACCGCTAGGCGACGAAGTCGCCGCAAGCGCGATAAAATAATTCAATTGTCAAAGATCAAG
>CAVGIZ010000048.1:0-13106 GCA_963629255.1 Anaerovoracaceae bacterium | reverse complement strand
GGCAAAAAGACTACCCCTTTTACCTAATGTTAGCCCTGGAAACACCTGACGTTAGCCCCTAATCACCCTGACTTCAGCCCCTCCCCCACCAAAACTGCCGCGCTAAGTGAACATTATTCACCCCGATTCGCACCCCGTAATCACCCGACCGCGGCATTCTCTCGCCGCTTGCGGCGAAGAATGCCGCTAAGTGGGATTAGGGGGGTCGAGGGGGGATAAGGGTGCCTCGCACCCTTAGTCCACCCCTCGGGGCATCCTGCCCCCCCCTCGTTCACACCTCCCTCAAATCTGCCGCGGGACGAAACCGAGGACACCGCAGTTAGGTCCAACCCATTGGGCCGCTTCGATGGCGGCATGGACGTATGCTTTCGCACCCAAAACTGCCGCGCCGAGGTTGCGCCCTTGGGCAAGCTCCGCCGCAAGTGCCGCGGCAAATGAACAGCCGGTCCCGTGTGTGGAAATCGGATGTGCCACCCACGGCAAAGAATACTCCTTGAACGTCTGCCCATCATAAAGGACATCAACCGCGGCAGCTTCCCCGCCGTGCCCGCCCTTCACAATCACCGCGCACCCAAACCGCGCATGCAATTCCTTCGCCAATTCCTTCGCGTGCTCAACTGTCGCCTCGCGCGAATCATTCTCGACCGCGGCAGTTTTCCCGCACAAGAATTCAGCCTCGGGCAAGTTCGGCGTCATCACCGTTGCAAGCGGAAGAAGTTCTTTCGTCAACGCTTCAATGGCATCATCCTTAATAAGGTGCGCCCCGCTCGTCGCAATCATCACCGGATCAATCACCTTCGCAATCTCGCGATGCGCCGCCAGCCGCGTCGCAATCGTATGAATCACCGCGGCATCCGCCAGCATCCCCGTCTTCAACGCACGAATCGTATACACCCCTAGCACCGCATCCAATTGCGCCGCCACAAACTCCGCCGGCACCGAATGTATCGCCGTCACCGCAAATGGATTCTGCGCCGTCAGCGCGGCAAAAACTGTGCACCCATGCAACCCATACGAATGAAACGCCCGCAAATCCGCCTGAACCCCAGCATTGCCACCAGAGTCCGAACCCGCAATCGTCAAACAACAAGGCTGAATCTCACTCATTCGCCGCCCAGACCTTGTCCGCAAGTTCCTCAATCAAAAACACAATCTTGTACGTCCCCTTCTTCAGCAAATACTCCTCATGCGGCATCGCGCCCCAGCTATCATCGCCCCCCACGCCCATCATCGCCGCGTCAATATTCACCGTAATCTGATTCTCATTCCAAAGATCCCACTGATGATGCGCCTTCTCCAATGTCTCCTGCGAATACGGCCACGCATTGAAACCAAACGGAGCATTCACCGCCGTCACACGCACCTCGCGCCCCATCCCATCCGCAAACGTCACACTCTCACAATCCATCCGATACCCCTGCTCACCCGGCTCCACATAATTGTCCGGATTCAACCGATCCGCCGGATACTCAATCGTCCCCGTCTTCGGATCTGCCATCCCGCACACAAGCCCAACCTTCGCCGCATACTCCCCAAAGTCCGCGGCAATCTTCCGATCCGGATAATTCTCATGCGGACCCCGCCCCCGCCAAGCCACATTCACAAAGTCCCGCGGAATCTTGAACGTCACCCCAACCCGCGGCACCGGCGGCAACTTCTCATCCACCACCTCAACCGTCAACTCCACCAACGTCTTGCGCCCCGCCAGCGCCTTCACCTTCAAATCCGCCTTCACACCCGCCGGCATCTTCTGGTCCCGCGTCGCATCCCGCCACACCGTGCACCACTTATCCATCCCCCAACCGCGGTCATTATCCGTCGGCGCACGCCACAAATTAATCTTGAAATCATGCGCCAATTCACGAAAATCTGCCGCGCTCGTCGCCGCCTTCTCACCCGTCACATCCTTCGCCACAAACTTCGGCGCCGCCTTCGCCTCAAACTTGCCACCATACACCGCCTGCACCTCATACGCCCCCGGATGCCAATTCCTCAACGCATCAATCAACCCATTGCAATTGAAATTATCCTGATTCGGCACATCCCCATAATCCCCACCAAACGACAACCACTTCCCACGACCATCCACCTTCCAAACCGCCTGGTCCACAAAGTCCCAAATAAACCCACCCTGAAACGACGGATACTTCTCCGCCAAACGCATATAATCCGCAAACGCCCCATTCGAATTCCCCATCGCATGCGCAAACTCACACAAAATAAACGGCTTCTTCGGATTCTCCTTCACGTACTTCTCACAATCCCACGGCTTCATATACATCGGACACTTGATATCACTATGGTCCGTATCCTGCGCCCCTTCATACTGAATCGGCCGCGTCCCATCCAACGCCTTCATCGCCGCATATTCATCCGCCATCGCCTTCCCGTCACCACTCTCATTCCCAAGCGACCAAAATACAATCGACGGATGATTCCGAAACGCCTTCACCATGTTCACGCCACGCGACACAATCGCATCATGATACTTCGGATTCGCCGGCAACGGCTTCTCCCACGCCACCTCATGCGCCTCCACATTCGCCTCGCAACAAACCAATATCCCCTCGCGATCGCACAAATCATACCACTCCGGCACATTCGGATAATGGCACGTCCGCGTCGCATTCACATTCATCTCCTTGTAAATCGCAAGGTCCTTCTTCATCCCTTCCATCGTCACCACATAACCCGTCTCAGGCTCCATCTCATGCCGGTTCACACCCTTCACCACAATCCTCTTCCCATTCAAATACACAACCGCCCCGCGAATCTCCACCTTCCGAAATCCAAACGCCACCGCGCGATAATCCGTCCCCTCCGCGCCCTTCATCTCAATCACCTCATAATACATGTTCCCCTGATAAACATCCCACAACTTCGGCGCCGCATATTCCTTCTTCAAAAGGACGTTCCCCTTCTCATCCTTCACCGTCACCACACCCTTCTTGTAATCATCCGAAAGTGCCGCGTCCACAATCAAATCTTCCGCAACACCCTTCTGCTCGCCCACCAACCACACATCCCGAAATATCCCCGAAAACCTCCAAAAGTCCTGATCCTCCAAATACGTCCCATCCGAATGCTTGTGCACCTCCACTTCCAACTTGTTCGCACCCTCCACCAAATACGGCGTCAAATCAAATTCCGCCGGCATCCGACTATCCTCCGAATACCCAACTTCCTTCCCATTCAGCCTCACATACATCGCACTCGATACTCCCCCAAAATGAATCACCACACGCCGCCCCTTCCAACCCGTTGGCACCTCAAACGTCCGCGCATAAAGCCCCACCGGATCGCGATAATACCAACTCGTATACCCCTCACTCGGCGCCGTCAACACATCCCCACTCTCCGCACCATCCTTCGCAATCGGATACATCGTGTTCGTGTAATTCGCCGGATCAAACTCCCCCTGCAATTGCCAACACCCAGGCACCTTGATCCGCCCCACCTTCTCCCACCGCGCCACTTTCGACGCATGCTTCCAACTAAAATCCCACACCCCATTCAAACTCTCAATAAACTTCGACGCCGTCCGCGGCATCTCCCCCTTCGCAATCGCCAGCGCCTTCTCCGCACTCTCACACGGTACAGCAATCCCACGCGCCGGCATCCGATTCTTCTCAAACACCGTCGGATCGCGCCACGGCTCCAATTTCGCCGCACTCACGACCCCAACCATACCGACTACTACGAGCCCAACTAACTTCTTCATAACCTCTTCGTCTAACCTTTCTTCCTTATCGGAAATTCAATTGCCTAATATTATACCATATTCCCACCCAACTTGCAACCACAAAACCTCCCCAAAATCTCCCACGGCCCCCAAGCCCCCCCCCACGCCTCACTTCACCGGCGCCATCTTCATCACCCAATGTTCCTTCCCCGGCCGCAACCGCGCCTCCTCCATCGGCCCAGGCCCACAACTCGCACCCCCAAGCGGCATCTGCCGCACATCCACATTCACAAAAATCTCCTTCCTCTCCACAAGCGGCGTAAAATGCTTCACCTCCCCATTCCGATGCCGCGCCCCCTCCAAGTCCTCCCACCCATAATGCATCGCCTGAAAATAAAATGGACGGTCCACCGTAAACTTCACTCCTCGCCCTTCCCCATCCCGCATCGTCACCCACCTCACATCCGACCGATACCCATTATCCTGCGGCCGCGTATAATTCACAAACATCCCCCTCACCGTCGTCCGCCATTCCCCAAAAAAACTCCCACTCTTCCGATCCGCATAATTCTCCCACGGCCCACGCCCATAATACGCCACCTCCTCATACGCCCCATCCAGCCTCATCGTCAACCCAATGCGCGGCAAAAATTCCGGCTGCGTCCCAAATGGCTCCACCCAATTCTCTATCGCAATCGACCCATCCGCCCCAAACGTCCACTCCGCCTTATGCTCAAACCCTGCCGACTTCGACCCCGTCATCGTCACATGCGTCCTCACCTTCCCTCCCTCAACTCGAATCCCATGCCCATGATAATGCGCCTGCGTCAGCCCAGAACGATACACCTCCCCACGATACCAATCATTGTCCACAAACGCCCTCAACACCGTCAACTCAGGTCCCACCACAATCCCCGCCGGACCCTTCATCAGCACATCCTTCCCATTCATCTTCAACTCCTCTAGCGCCCCCGTCGCGCGGCAAAACACCGCCACCGTCTCCCCCACCTCCACCACAACGCGCCCCGCCTCTTCACGCACCTTCACACCCTCCCCGCTCGCCACTTCCACCGCGCGCCCAAAATCATACGCCCCCTCTAGCTTCACCTGATCCCGCGCAATCGCCCAATTCTCCTCGCCCCAACGCGTCCCCTCCTTCAACCGAAACGCCACATTCAAAAACCATTCCCCATCGCCCCCAACCGCCGTCCGAAACCGCGGCATCTCCATCTCGCCCTTCTCCAGCGGCCCAATATGCGGCACCTCAAAACTGCCGCGCTCCATCTCCCGCCCATCCTTCACAAGCGTCCACGTCCCCTTAAATTCATCCGCCCACGTCCACCCAAATCGATTCTCCACCTCCAACTTCCCCGCGGCACTTTTCCTCACCAACAAATTCCTCTGCACATGCCCAATCTCAATCAACTTCGCCGATACCTCCCTCAACGGATTCACAATCCCATCCGCACAGAACGGCCCATCATTCGGCTCCTCATCAAAATCACCCCCCACCGCCAAAAACTTCTCCTCCTCACCCGTCGCCTCATCCACACGCCCCGTCCGCTTCCACACCGCATGCTCCACCCACTCCCATACGCATCCGCCCATCAACCCATCATACTTATAAAACATCTCCCAATACTTGTCAAACTCCCCACACGCATTCCCCATCGCATGCGCATACTCACACAAAAACTTCGGCTTCCCAGCCGTAAATAAACTCCCTTCCCCACCGTCCATCACACGCTTCGTCCGCGCCCCACGCGCCTCATCCCCAAGCTTCCCCAACTCCTCAACCCTATCAACCTCCCAATACATACACGAATCCACATCCGCATCCGCATTCCCCCTCTCCCAATGTACAGGCCGCGTCCCATCCAATTCCCTCACCGCACGTATCGCACCCTTCGTCCCCTCTCCATGCCCCGTCTCATTCCCGATCGACCACATCGTAACCGACACATTATTCCGATAAAACTCCACATGCCGCGCGTTCCTCTCACGTATCGACTCCGCCCACATCTCCTTCTTCCCAAGCCCCTCCTCACCATACCCAGGCTCATGACCCTCCATGTTCGCCTCCGCCACCACATACAACCCATACAAATCACACAAATCATACCACCAATGATGATTCGCATAATGACTCGTCCGCACCGTGTTAAAGTTGTACCTCTTCATCATCTCTATATCCTTCACCATCGACTCGTAACTCACCGCACGCCCCTCCTCCACATCCGTCTCATGCCGATTCACCCCCTTCAACTTAATCGCCTTCCCATTCACCAAAAACCGATTCCCCACCACCTTCTGCTCCTTGAACCCAACCCACTTCCGCCGAATATCCTCACCCTTCCGAATCACCAACGTATACAAATACGGCTTCTCCGCCGACCACAATCTCACATCCTCCACCGCGGCACTTTTTCCCCGCTCCAACTTCGCCACCAACTTCTTCTCCGCGTCATACAACTCACACGCGTCAAAATCACACCCCTCTACCCATATCTCCCCATCCCGATAATCCCCCGTCAACTTCGTCCTCACCACAAAATCCCATATCCCATCCTTCGGACGCGACCACACCATCACATCCCGATAAATCCCAGAATACCTCATCATGTCCTGATCTTCCAAATAACTCCCATCACACCAACGATACACCTCCACCGCCAGCAAATTCTTCCCAGCCCTCACATACTTCGTAATGTCAAACTCACTCGGCAACTTCGAATCCTCCGCATACCCAACCCTCTCCCCATTCACCCAAACATAATACGCCGACCCCACACCATCAAACCGCAAAATCACCTCTCGCCCAGCCCATTCCTCACTCACCTCAAACTCCCTCCGATACGACCCCACCGGATTGTAATCACCCTTCTTCGTCACTCGATCCAATATCCGCGGCGCCTCATTCGCAAATGGATACCTCACATTCGTATACCCACACGACCCAAACCCTCGCCTCTCTAAACAACTCGGCACATCAATCTCATAAAAATCACCATCATCAAAATCCTCTCGCCAAAAATCCTTCACCCGCAACGCCGGATCCCCAACCCACGCAACCTTCCACACACCATTCAAACTCTTCACATACTTCGACCCCACCCTCACCTCATTCGTCAACGCCTGCTCCACACTCTCCAACGGCACCGACCACGTCCTCGCAGATAACCTGTTAATACTATTCACCGCCGGGTCTTCCCATTCAGGAACACCCCACACACCCCCACACACCGCCCCCGCGCCAAAAATTATCATCAACCTTCTCTTCATTCTAAACCTCCCAAACCTCGCTCAATTCATCCTCACCTTGATAACAACCTTCTTGATCTCGCGCTCCCCATCCTCCGAGAAGCACGGCGCATGCCCACCCGCAACCGGCATGAACAACGCAAACTCGCCCGGCTTGACCGTCACCTTCCGGCACGGCACATCCGCAAATCCAATATCGCCCGCCGCATCCCACATATTCCCGCGCGGATTATACTTCCAGCTCTTCGGCATATTCTCAGCCTCAAGCGTCGCCAGCCCAAACGTCTCCGGACCCGTCACCGGCACCTGAATGTCAATAAACGCCTTATGCGCCTCCACATGCTGCACCTCGCCCTCGTACGGCTTCAGCTTCATCTCTTGCACCATCGCCCGCACCGAAGCACGCGTACCACCGCCCATCCCCTCTTCAATGATGTAATCCCCCACGGCCAAATTCTTCAAGTCATGCGTCCGCAGAAAATCAAACGCCAACCTCAACCGCGGATGAATGTATTCATACTTTCCCATCTCCGCCAGCGGCGCAACAATGTGATCCAAATACGTAATTTTATGATTCATCTTGAACTCCTTCAAAGCCTTCGCATCATCCTTCAGCGACGCCACCCGCGCCGCAATCATCCCATCCGCCTCCTCCGGCGTAAAGCGCACCGACACAATCGACGGCTTCGACCCCCTCACATGTTCCGTCACCGTATACGTCGTCACGATAATTTCGCCATTCTTCCGCTGATGCACGCTCTGATACCCACAGTCGTACATGATCTTGTGAATGTTACCCTCCAACTTGATCTTATAGCCACCCTTGCCCGTGCCATCCTTAATCGCCGAATAAGGCCCAATCCAACCAACCGGATACGCAAACGTCGGCGAACTCTTATTCACATCGCGAAACGCGACAAAAATACGCCCATCCGCCAGCCGCGTCGCCGCATGCCGATCCCCCAAAAGCGCAAGCGGCGCATCCTGCAACGCGCTCCACGTCCGCCCCTCGTCCTTCGAGAAAATCATCTTGCTCCGCCCCGTGCGATTATTCTCGCGAATCAAACAACACAGCTCATCATTATCCCCACGAAACACGCACGGCTCACAAAGCGCATACCGCTCATCCTTCGCAATCACAACTGGATCCGACCACGTAAATCCACCATCCTTCGTAACGGACGCCAATAACTCAAGCGGCCGCCCATCCAAACACGCCTTCGGACTACGATGATAAATCCCAAGATAGCTCCCATCCTTCAGCTGAACAATGCTATTGAACGAAATCACGCAACGGAACTTCGCCCCCAACCGCGGCACTTCCCGCCACGTCTCGCCCCCATCCTCGCTCACAATCCGCGGCATCGCGCTCTCATCCTTCTCGCGATCCTCCGTCCATCCACAAAACACCCAAAGCCGACTCTTCCCATCTGGTCCCACCAAACGATAAATCACTGGCGCATCGTGATACTTCGAATACCCCGCCGGCATCTTCTCATCAATCCGCGTCCACGTCCGCCCCGCATCCACCGACTTCGCCGCGGCACCCGCCTTCCCCACATGCCCATCATCCCACACACAATACATCGTCTTGTCATCCTCCATCAACGCCGTCGTCGGATGCGACTGATACTTCGTCCCACCCGCGCTCACCACGCTCACACGATTCGTCCCCAACTTGTCATACGCATGCCGCGAATAGTCCGTCTTCGTCAAATCAATCCACAAAGGCGAACCCAAATCATCCACGCCCTCCAAACCAGCCTCCGCTCGCGCCATCAACTTCGCATCATACACCTCCGGATCAATCGTCCATTGCGTCGCCGCCTTATCCCCATGCAAACGATCCGTAATCGCAATAATCTTCCCGTCCTTGACTTCCACCGACCGCAACGAATCCCCACCAGCCGAAATCCGAACCGCCCAACCGCCGCGACCCAAATTCCTCCCATACGAACTCTCCGGTACAACAATAAGCGTAATACCCTGATTCAACTGCGGCATCGTGCTCGCCTTCCACGCATCCAGCGGATACACCCGCCGCCCATCTGGCAAATGAGCCGTCAATTCTTCCACCGTCTTCGGCCGCCGCGGCGTCATCGAATCCCACAATTGCTTGATCACCCCATACCGCTCCTCGCGCACACCAAACGCCTTCAAAATCGCCCACGCAATCGCCTTCCTCCCATCAAAATTCGGATGCGTCCCATCAAACGTATGCTTATCCTTCGTCTCCGCATCAATCACATTTTCAAGGTCAATACATTCAAGCCCACGCGCCTTCGCCGTCGCACGAATAAAATCATTATACTTCCGAATACGCTCCCTCGGCACCCCGCGAATTTGCGTAATCGTGAAAGGAATCACCTCCACATTTTTCGCCGCGCACGCATCAAGCGTCTTCAAATAATTATTCGTGAACGTCACATAAAGCTCGCCCTTCCCATCGCGCCACGCATGATTCGTCCCGCCCAAAAGCGTCATCTTCGTCGCCTTCACCGCAAACACATCCTTCTCCAACCGCGCATACATGTGCTCCAAGCGCTGCCCGCCAACCCCACGACCATAAAACCCCTTCGGCACAACCCCAAGCAACTTCAGCGCCTCCTTCACATACGTCGGATAACTCGGCCGCCCGCCCCACCAGCCGCCTCCTTCCTCCGTAATCGAATCCCCCATCATCGCAAGAACATCATTCGCGCCAATCTTAATCTCTCCACGCTCTTCCTCATCCACTATCGGCGCCTCAGGAACTGGCACAACCGGCAAAAGTGCCGCGGGACTTTGAATAGACTTATCCCCCACCGCATCAAACCACGTCGGCACGCCTTCCGGATCAACCGCAAACGCCGCGCCCCAACACAACACCGCCGCACACGCGGCACTCATCTTCCTAATCGTCATCATTTCTTTTCTCCTTTCGCTTTCTCAATAGCCGCGGCAAATCCCGCCAGCATCGCATTCGTGTCATTCTTGACCCCGAAAAACTGCACGCCGCGTTCTCGCCACACACCAAAATCACTTTCTGCATACGTCCCCAAAATCAGCCCCTTCGCCTTCACCGCGCGGCAAACCTTGTCAATCGCCGCCTTCACCTCCGCATCCTCAAACGCACCAGGCTTGCCCATCGACATCGAAAAATCATACGGCCCAATCAAAATCGCATCAATCCCCTCCACCGCCAAAATCGCGTCAATGTTCTCCGCCGCGCGAATATGCTCAATCTGCAAAATCACAAGCGGATCATGCTTCGCCGCCTCCAAATACGCCCCCGTATCGCACGCCCCATACGCCCAACCACGCCGATACCCACATCCACGCTCCCCCCCATGACACGGATAACGACACGCCGCCACCGCCCTCCGCGCATCCTCCGCATCCATCACCATCGGCACAATCACGCCCGCCGGCGCGAAATCAATAATCCGCTTAATCTCCGTATGGTCGCACGCGCTCACGCGATACAAACTCGCCACCCCAGTCCCCTTCACCGCCATCAAATGCGCCATCGCCGTATTGCGGTCCATCTCCCCATGCTCGCCATCAATCCACACAAAATCAAATCCTGCCGCAACCGCAACCTCCGTCACCGCCGCATCCGCAAACGTAATGCAACACCCATACACCTCCTGCCCACGGCGAATCTTCTCCAAAAATACCTCTAAATTGTTGATCTTCATTTCGCCATCCTCTCTTCCTTCTTCGGCAGGACAAACCCCAACACAAAGCCCGTCACCACCAACGCCAGCGTCCCCACCACCAACGCCAAATTAATATGCAAAAATTGCGGAACGTGAAAAACCTTCGCCCCTAAACTAATCCACGCCACCGCACCAATCCCCACCACCGTCGCCACCACCGCGGCACTTTTCTTCGTCCGCTTCGCAAATGCTCCCAACAAGAAAAGACCCAACATCCCGCCCGAAAGCACACTCTGCAATCCCCACCACGTCGTCAATACACTCGCCACATTCATCACCGCCAATGCCACCCCAACCGCAAAGATCCCAAGCCCCATCGTCGCACCCCTCAAAAACCGAATCTGACTCCTCCCGCTCACCTCGCCCTTCGCAAACCGCTTGCGATAATCCTCCAACAAAACCGTCGCACTCGAATTCAACGTCGCCGATACCGTCGACATCGCCGCGGCAATAATCGCCGCAATCAAAAGCCCAGAAATCCCCATCGGCAATTCATTCACAATAAACCACGGAAACACCGCGTCCGAATGCGCCAACACCTCCGCCGGCACCAACCCCGGATGTCCCTTCACCCACGCCCACAACAACGTCCCAATCGCCACAAATACAAGCGACACCGGCACATACAACATCGCACCCGAAAACATCGACCGCACCGCCTCGCGCTCATTCCGCGCCGCAATGTACCTCTGCGTGTAGCTCTGGTCAATCCCAAAATTCTGCAAGTTCAAAAAGACCCCATACAAAAACGTCACCCAAAATGTCTCATGCCCCCAATCACTAAACGAAAAATCCCCAAGCGAAAACTTCCCCGCCTCCCACGCCGTCTCCACACCCGCGGCAAATCCATTCGGCATCGTCAAACACAAAACCACCAAACATACCACCGCCCCCGTAATCAAAAGAATCCCCTGCACCGCATCCGTCCACACCACCGCACAAAGCCCACCCATCATCGAATACAGCATCGTCGCCAACCCCACCACACAAATCACAACCGGTATCGAATACCCCATCATCGTGTTCAACAAAAGCGCCAGCAAAAATAAAATCATCCCGCTGCGCACACTCTGCATCACCAAAAAACATCCGCTCGCATATAGCCTCGCCCACGCCCCAAATCGCGCCTCCAAAAATGTGTACGCACTCGCACTCGTCTGCTTCCGATAAAATGGCACAAACCACACCGCCGCAATCCCCGCCGCAACCGGTATCGAAAACGACAACACCAGCGCATTCCACGATTCCAAATACGCCTTCGCAGGCAACGCCAAAAACGAAATCGAACTCACATACGCGGCAAAAATCGACAGCGCCAGCGCCCACGACGGCAACCGCCCGCCCCCCTTCGTGAACTCCTCCGCCTCACCCTTCGTCCCCTTCCGAAAATAAAAGGAACACCCAAACAGCGTCGTCCCAATCAAATACGCCGCGATAATAACTAAATCAACCGCCTGCCTCATACACCAAACTCACTGCACCCGAATACACAACCCCGTCGGGTCGCCTGGCATCGCCTTATGCACCAACCACGCCTTGCGCCCAACCGATGTAATCACCTTGCCCGATGTCGCTGTCTCGCTCTCATACACACCCATATACCCTTCCGGCGCATAATCCGCTTCCTTCCCCTCAAGCTTACTCGCAAACTTCGTCTTCCACCCCTGCTTCTTCGAACAATAAATCGTGCACGCCTTCCCCTTCTCTTCACTCGACGCCACCGCCGCCACATTCCCAATCAACACATCAATCATCCCCTTCGTCCAATTCTCCGCGCTCCCACAAATCGTCAAATTCGTCACACCCGGCAACACAAACTTCGTCACACTCGTCAAGTTCGTAAACTCCAATTCATAATTCTTCACCGCATCCGAAAAATTATAATACGGCGTCCCGCCCCACTCACTCACCGTGAGCGCCGTCGCCGACCCTCCCAACTTCACCGAACTAAACTGCCCACCCGAAAATACATACCCAGCGGAATCAAAACTCGAATCCGTCACATTCGTCAACACCAAATCCCCCGTCAACGGCACATTCGCAAATGCCTTCGCCCCAAACGTCGTCGTATACGGCCGGATAATCTTCATCACGTCACTCGTCAACGCCTTGCTCCCATTAAACGCCTGCGCACCAACCGTCGTAATCGGACAATCAATCTCACACGACACCAATTTCGTACACTCCTCAAACGCCCCAAGCAGATGGTAACCGAAAGCCGGAATCGACGTCGCCACCCCCTTGATGTACACATTCGAAAGATTCGACCCCCCAAACCGCGGAATCGTCGTATCCTGAAGATTCGTCAGCACCAATCCCCCGCTCACCTTCGTCCCCGCAAATGCATTCTCCCCAATCGTCTTCGTATACGGCCGGATAATCTTCATCACGTCACTCGTCAACGCCGTGCTCCCATTAAACGCCTGTTTCCCAACTGTCGTAATCGGACAATCAATCACACA
>CAVGIZ010000047.1:6299-13115 GCA_963629255.1 Anaerovoracaceae bacterium | reverse complement strand
CGACGTAAGTTTATAAGATTCGTTTGAGGGTTCGGCGACAAACCCTCCCCGCGGCAAAATTGAGCCGCATTGATTGCGAAACTGCCGCGGGTTATTTTGTTCTTTATGATGCTGGTTACAGCCTTGATCTTTGACAATTGAAATTGAGTTGATCCACTTTTCATGAAAAGTGGATTAGGTGGGTGGGTGGTTTTTGTTTGATCTGTAGAAAAGTGCGGTGGGGGGTTGAGAGTTGGGCGGAAATATGGTATAATATGCGTCCATGGCAAAAGATAGTGCTTTCGTTTTAGAAGAACGGCTCGCGGCCGCATGCGTCCTTTCACTCGTGGGAGGGCTTACAGATATCTATTCCTATCTGTTCCGCGGTCACGTCTTTGCCAATGCTGTCACGGGCAACATGGTTCTTTTAGGGCTTAACATTTCGCAAGGCGCCTGGAGCGCATGCGCGAAGTATCTGTTTGCGATTGTGGCGTATGGCTGCGGAATTTTTGCCGCGGATATGATTCATGCACGGCTTGAGGGGCGTCGCCTTCTAAATTGGCATCAGGTCATTTTGGGGCTTGAGATTGTGCTTCTGTCGATTGTACTTTTGATTCCGTGTGGCGCGGCAGATTTTGCCGTCAATGCGGTGATTGCTTTTGTATGTGCCTTACAGGTGCAAACATTTCGCCGCGTGCGGGGGCTTCCCTTCGCCTCCACAATGTGCACGGGTAATTTGCGGAGTGGTTCGGACGCTCTTTTCAATGCGTGCATCGGTGCGGACCCCAATGGATTCAACAAGGCGCGGCACTATTTTTTGATTATCACGTTGTTCATTATGGGCGCGTGCGGTGGGGCGGTTTTGCTGATGCATGTTGGCGCGTGGGCTTTTCTTTTGGCGCCCGTTGGGCTTTTGATTGTCCTCTTTCTTTTGATGACGAAGAGGCAATTCGTTTTTATTCGGCGGCGTGTTCGTAAGATCTTTCGGCGCAAGAAAAAATAAAGGTCCGCGGCAAAACTGCCGCGGAACCTTCTTCAACTTCTTGTAAATTGACCTTAGAAGTTTGCGTTGACGATGACCATGATTGGCCACGCGCCTTCCGCATTGATGTTGATGAGGCCAATCTGCAGACCCGTCAAATTTTGTGCCGCGTTGAATGCGCCAATCTGCACGCCCGAAGCAATACCCGCGACAGAATTGAAGAGGCCAATCTGCGCGCCCGTCATGTTGCCATTCACGAAGTTCAGCGTACCAATCTCGGCGCCTGACACGTCCTTCGCGACATTGACAAGGCCGACCTGCGCGCCCGTCACATACGCCACATCCCACGTGAGCGCGCCCAGCTCCACGCCCTTGTAGCCCGTCGTGAAATCAAGAAGGCCCATCATCAAGCCCTCCGATTCATCCTGCACGCGATTGATAATGCCGCCCAGCTGCACGCCATACGCATGCTTCATCACAACGTTCCCAATCGCGCCCACCTGAAGGCCATACAGATTGCCCACGATCCAGTTGAAGCCCTCAAGCTCAACACCCGCCATGTCCGCATTGTTGACGCCCACAAGACCAAAGTCCAAACCGTACACATTCAACGCGCGCCCGTAGATAATGTTCGCACGAATTCCCCACACATCACGCACCGAAAATGGCACTTGCAAGGGCGAGGCCAAATTGATCTCAAGCGGGGTCGCCCAACGATCCGCCGCGTCCGTATCATAAGCTGACGATTCCGCATACGCGCTCGCCATCATCATCGCCGGCACAAGGGCCAACAGTAGTTTCTTCATTTGTCTCTCCTTTGTAGTTATTTAGTGTGTAAATTAGAACTCCAGCTTCTCGTACATCATCGCGAGGAACTCAGGATAGGTCATGCGCGACTGCGCCATGGAATCGCGCTCACGCACCGTGAACGTGCCATCCTGCACCGTCTGGCCATCCACCGTGATGCACCACGGTGTGCCAGCTTCGTCCTGACGACGATAACGACGCCCAATCGCACCCGACACATCCCACTGGCAGTTGACCTTCTTCTGCAACTTCGTGAAGATCTCACGCGCAATGCGATCCTGGTCCGGATCCTTCTTGATGAGCGGGAAAATTGCGACCTTGATCGGCGCCACCTTTGGATTGAAGTGGAGGACCGTACGAATGTCTTCCTTGCCCTTTTCATCGGTGAGCTTCTGCTCTTCGTACGCTTCGCACAGCAAGGCCAGCATCAAGCGATCCACACCCGCCGACGGCTCAATCACATGCGGCACATACTTGCCATCAAACAAATCGCGACAGAACTTCTCCGCGGCCACCGCATCTTTGCCGCGCTTGACCCAATCGGCCTGCACCTTCTCAATGAACGCCGCCTTGGCCGCGTCATCCATCTTCTTCGCAGCCTGCTTCAATGGATCATCAAACACCATCTGCGACTGGCCCGACCACTTCTGATGCTGCGACAAGTCAAAGTCACTGCGCGCGGCAATTCCCTCGAGCTCCTGACGCCCAAACGGGAAGTCATACTCAATATCCACGCACGCCCGCGCATAGTGCGCCAGCTCATCCGGCTTCTGCCAATACTCAACAAAACGTTCCGTCGGCAAACCCACCGCATTCAAGAATTTCTTGCGCTGCTCAACCCAATACTTGTGCCAAACTTCCCAGCCCCAATCATCCTGCACCGGGCCAGTCAAATCGGGCTTGTCCGCAAGCGTCACCACGTGCCCATGAAGAATCTCCACCGCCTCATCCGGACGAATGAAGAACTCCAATTCCATCTGTTCAAATTCACGACTCCGGAACGTGTAATTGCGCGGCGTCACTTCGTTACGGAAGCTCTTGCCCATCTGCGCAATCCCGTACGGCACCGTCATGCGCGACGTCGCCGTCACATTCGTGAACTGCGCAAAGATCGCCTGCGCCGTCTCAGGCCGCAAATACGCCACATTCGACGGATCATCAATCGGTCCCACAATCGTCTTGAACATCAAATTGAACGGCTTGGGCTCCGTCAACTCACCACCGCAATACGGACAGAAGAAATCGCTCCCCGCCACCTTCGGCTGCGGCTTCTTCTTCTGGTCCGCATAAATATCCTTGATCTGATCGGAGCGCATCAACTTCTTGCAGTCCTTGCACATCGTCATCGGATCCGAGAACGTATCGAGATGCCCCGACGCCTTCCAAATCTTCGGATGCATAATGATCGTCGCATCAAGCCCCGCGACATCCCCGCGCCCACGCACCGTGAACTGCCACCACGCCTGCTTCACGTTTTGCTTGAGCTCGCATCCAAGCGGACCATAGTCCCAAAACCCCGGCATCCCGCCGTAAATCTCGGATGAATGATAAATGAAACCACGGCGCTTGCACAAAGCGCTGAGAGCGTCCAATGAGGACTTATTACCTTCTGTTGCCATAACGGTCGTATATTATACCATATTTACGGATAAAATGGTAGTGGAAAGTTTCAAATCTTCCGCGGCACTTTTCTGCGCCACCCTCAGCGAATGCGAATCGAGAACGGATCGCCCTTCCCATCCCCAGCCGCTTTCCCCGCATCCATCGCCGGTAACACATCCGCGCCCTCATCCAACTCATCCGAAAAATCTGCCGCGCTCGCTTCCGCGGCACTTTTCCCAACTCGCGAAAGATCAGGCTCCACCGTCTGCAACGGCTGCGGCTTTGCAACATCCAAAACCGAATTCGTCTCCACGCTCTCCACAACCGCGGCACCTTTTTCTTCCGGATACCAACTCTCTGGCAGCCATCCATTCGTCCACGCCGCATACGAAAACATCGACAAAAATACAACCGCCATCGCCGCAATCGTCCGTGGCTTACGCATCTCCTTCGCCAGCTTCATCTGCAACGTCTTACGCGCATAATGAAGCCGCGCCTTCACCGTCCCCTCCGGCACCCGCAAAATCCTCGCCACATCCGCAATCGGCAAATCCACAAAGTAATGCAAAATCACCGACTCACGCAAATCCTTCGGCAACTTGTCCACCGCCTTACGCAAATAGTCCCCATCGCTATTCGCCAAAATCCCATCTTCGGTCGACGTATCAACCTCATTGAACGCAGCTTCAATATCCTCCGGCGCAAACGCTACTCCACTATTCGCCGCCTTCAAATCAAGATCATTCTTATGGAGATTGCGCATGATTTGGCGCATCCAATCCCCAAGCCGCCCCTTCTCCTCCTCATACGAATCAATCCGCCGAATCGCGCGGTCCAACGTCCGCATCGTCAAATCTTCCGCATCCGCCGAATTTCCCCCACACAAATCCCTCGCCAGCGCATAAAGGTCAGCACGATACTCCGCGAAGAGCTTGAAAGCCCCGCGGTTGAGATCCTGCTTTATTTCCTCGACTACGCTCATAACCTCTATAAACCAATACAGGCGCAAACGAAAAAAGGTTGGAACTATTTTTAACTTTTTTCATCCGCGGCACTTTTGCCGCGCACCTAGAACTGCCACAACGCCAAAATAACTGCCGCGAGCACACACAAGAACCCCAGCATCTTCCGCCACGCCGGCACCTTCTCGCCTTCTTCCGCGGCACTTTTCTTCGCCCCCAGCGTCCTCTTCAATCCACGCAAAACAAGCGGCAACCGCCCGCGCGGCGTGCAAATTGCCGCCGCGACGCAGATAAGCGCCACGACGGCAATGACCCTCAAAAGTTCGGTCAAGGCAACTCCTTAGCCATTCTTCTTTTCGAAGTCCTTCATGAACGCCACAAGTGCATCCACGCCTTCCATCGGAAACGCGTTGTAAATGGACGCACGAATGCCGCCAACCGAGCGATGGCCCTTCAGCGAGCTCAAACCCGCCGCCTTCGCATCCGCGATGAACTTCGCCTCCAGCGCCTCATCGTTGCCCTTGATGCGCCACGTGATGTTCATGTTCGAACGGAATTCCTTCTGCGCCGTGCCCGTCCAGAAATCAGACGAATCAATCACGTCGTAAATCTTCTTCGCCTTCTCCGCATTGAGCTTGAAGAGGTTTTCCTTGCCCATCTTCTTCACCCACTTCATCGTCTCGCCGAAGATGTAAATGCCCCACGTCGGCGGCGTGTTGAAAAGCGAATTCTCCTTGATGAACGTCCGATACTGAAGCATCGTCGGCAAGCTCTCCGGACCCTTCTCCGCAAAGTCATTCCGAATCGCAACAACCGCCATGCCCGACGGCCCCAAGTTCTTCTGCGCACCCGCATAGAACATCGAGAACTTGTTGTAATCACGCGGGCAACTCAAAATGTCGCTCGACATATCGCCGATGAGCGGGCTCCCGCTCTCCGGAATCACCTTCATCTCCGCACCCGAAATCGTTTCATTCAAGCAGATGTGGCTAAACGCCGCGCCCGGCGTCCAGTTGAATTCCGTCGGCTGACGCGCCGGAATATCCTTCTGACAATCCGCCGCGCAATTCACCTTCGCCCCACGAAGCTCCGCAACCTTCTTCGCTTCCTTCATCGCCTTATTGGACCACGTGCCAGAATTCACGTAATCCGCCGTCTGGCCCGCACCCAAAAAGTTCATCGGAATCATCGCAAACTGCAACGACGCACCGCCCTGAATAAACAACACCGACCACTCATCGCCCAAGCCGCACAGCTCCTTGAACGTCGCAATCGCTTCCTGGTGAATCGCATCATAATCTTTGCCGCGGTGCGACATCTCCATCACCGACATTCCGCAGCCCTTGTAATCCACAAGGTTCTTCTGCGCATCCTGCAACACTTCAAGCGGCAACACCGCTGGGCCTGCTGCGAAATTATAGATTCGTGACATTTTACTTTAGTCCTTTCCTTTATTTATATGGTGTAAATCTTCTCTCTATTTCTCGCGCGCCGTCGCCATCCCCCACTCTTCCAACTTCGACGCAATCCAATCAAATGACGCCTCATGCATCTCGCGCGACTTCCCACACGGTATCAACGGCCCTGCCGCGCACCGTATATCACACGCCGTATCCACCGTCCCAAAATCCTTGAACACCGCCTTCAACATCCCCGTCTCCCTCGTCGGCATGCACCGCGTATCCACCGCAATCGGCACAATCGGGCATCCAGCCTTCTCCGCCAGCTTCGCCCCAATCGACGAAAAATGTTCCCGCGCAAAAACTTTCTGCCGCGTCCCTTGCGGAAAAATCAAAAAGCTATTCCCCGCGGCAATCCGCTCCTGCCCAACCTTCAACAAATTCATCAAATCCTCACGCGGACTCTTCCGACCTAGTCCCACAAGCCCCATATGCTCCGCCGCACGCGCCAGCGCTGGCAAATGCGTCAGCGACATCTTCGTCACCACATTGAACGGACCATACGTCAAGAGCACCGGCGGCAACAAAATCGTCTCATACGTCGACATGTGATTGCACAAATACATCACAGGCCCCTTGTACTTCGCCCGCTCGCCCCAGCCTTCCAGCGTCACCTTCATGCCCATCTTCTCAGCAATCTGTACCGCCGAAAAACAATAGTGCGCCCACTTGTCCGTTGTCAACCGATGAAACGCTTCCGCAACCGCACACATCGGGAAAACACGCGCAACCGACATCGTAAAACGAAGCGTCGTCAGCGCACCCGTCCGAGTACGCTCCGCCGCCCGGTGGTCATCTGCTGTCACATAACCACCCGTCTCCAAAAGTTCCTTCCGGAACGTTTCCAAATCAGTCTGCGTCATTGACCGTATATTATACCATATTTTGGCTCAATATGCAACCCCCCTTCCAATCACTTTCATCCTCCGCGGCAAAAAACCTTCCTAAGCCCCCTCCCAACCCAAAATCTGCCGCGCACCTACCAAATAAAATTCCCTCACCTACCAAATTTTTGCCGCGCACC
>CAVGIZ010000047.1:0-6288 GCA_963629255.1 Anaerovoracaceae bacterium | reverse complement strand
TGCCGCGCACCTGCCAAAAATCTGCCGCGCACCTGCCAAAAATCTGCCGCGCAACGGTCTCACGTCCAGTGCCCAAAAACGCCAGCTTTTGGCCCCTTTCCCACCCCTTCAGCCCCCTCCCCCTACAACATTAGCCAAAAGTATCATACTTTTTACAAAAAGTATGATACTTTTTCGGGAAAAGTATGATACTTTTTTATGAAAAGTATCATACTTTAAGCTGATGTTACTGGCTGAAATACCTGACGTTAGCCTGGGAGAGGGCTGACTTCTCGGCGTTCCGCGGCAAAAATAAGGAAGCCACCGCTCAAAAAGAGGGTGGCTTCTCATCAACCTTTCGGTTCGAATCAGCTCAAATTAGAGCTTGATATCCCAACCGTTCCGGTAATAGGCGCGCTTGAGCCACGCCGGATCGCCCGTGCCGTTGGCGAATGTGAAGTTCACCGGATCCCAATCAAAGCCCGTGTCATAGACGTAGCTCATGTTGCAGATCTGGCAGAGGACCGCGCCACGTGCACCGACTTCCGCCGGCGAAATGGTCATCTTGCGCGATTCGATGCACTCGCAGAAGTTCTGCACCTGGTTCGGGCTCTTGTAGAGTTGAACCTTGGCGTTATCGAGATCAAAGTGCTTGACGAGCGTCGCAAGGGCGGTATCGAGCGCGTTATCAGCCTTGACGGTCGCGTCCGTACCATAATCCTTACCAATCGAAGCGGCGATGAGCTTATCCTTCATGAAGGACGCGTCATCGAGCTGCTTACGGATTTCGGGCGTCGGCTTGACAAGGCCCGTGCCGACCCACACCGCAACTTTGCCGCGGTTGACGGCGACGATGCCATTCGTTCCGTAGAACACCGTGCCCCACACGCCAAACGGACCGTGGTAAAGCTCGACATCGCCGTACGGCTTCTTGAAGATCATCTTCATACCATACTGACGGCGGCCACCATGATAGAGGTCCGTCGAATGCGGCTCAGTCGAGCAAATGGCCTTGACCGGACCCGACTTATCCATATCCAAGCCCCACTGCGCGATATCGAGGTGGTGTGCACCCCAGTCGCCGTTGTAGCCCGTACCGATTTCATCATCGAAACGCCAGAACATCGGATAGAACTGGTTCACGCCACGCGGCGCCAGCTGATCCGAATACGGACGATACTTCGATGGCCCCAGCCACATATCCCAATCGACATCCGGGTTCGGCGCGCCTTCCTTGGCCGCGTTGTTCGGATTGTCGAAGAAACGCATCGGGTGCGACGGACCGCCCAGCTTCTTGCCGCCGATACCATAGTTCGCATCCACGTACATCACGTCGCCAATGAAGCCATTGCGGACGATCATCACAGCCGTGCGGAATTCCTTCCAGCTGCGCTGCATCGAGCCCGTCTGGAACACGCGGTCGTACTTCTTCTGCGCTTCAATGATGAGCTTCGATTCTTCCGGCGAGAACGTAAGCGGCTTTTCGCAGTAGACATCCTTGCCATGCTTCATTGCTTCAATCGCAATATACGCATGCCAGTGGTCTGGCGTCGCAATGCACACAGCATCAATCATCGGATCATTGATGATATCACGGAAGTCATAAACCGCCTTGCAGCCATTCGACTTGTACGCATCATTGACGTGCTTGGCACCTGCCGCGGCACGCACCTTATCGCAATCGCAGACCGCGACAATCTCCACGAGGTCACGCACATTCGCACCATCGCCGCCCAAAAACTGCGGAATCAAGGCCGTGCGCATCTGAATGCCATAGCCAATCATCGCAATGCGGCGCTTTTCGCCTGGCTTCAATTCGCGCAGGCCAACCTTGTTCGTCGCATAACCCGCCAGCGTAACTGCCGCGGCCGAGCCGAACAAAAAGTTCCGACGATTCATCTTCATAAATTAGAGTCCTTTCGTCTTGAGGAACGCATACGACGGCGTGATTGCCGAAAGATCATCCGCATGGACCTCGCATTCCACAACGTACCACTGCACGCCATCCGCAATCGTGACCGGCACAAGCTTGTCCCAATCAACGCCCTTCGCGCCGTCGCCCGGCTGACCAAGAATCGCATCAAACTTGCCCTTGCAACCCATGCCATTTTCCTTCGCATGAAGCGTGTAGGAGCGGTGCGGATACTTCATATACTGCGCACACGGATCAAAGCCCGCGCACGTCGTCCAACCCACATCCTGTTCCATCTGAACCTTGTTGGACGTGTGGCTGAAGAAGTAATCCCAGTAGGACGAGCCATCGAGCATCTTGACGAAGTGTTCCCACTGATGGTTGTGAAGGCCAATCAAGCAACCCGACTTCGCAGCCGTTTCTGCCGCGGTGTTGTAGTACTCGCAAAGGTTCTTGACGAAATCATCAATCTCCTTCGAAGCCGGCGGCTGTTCCTTCACCCAACCACACTTCGGCGGCACATTGCCACCGCCTGGCGAGCAAATGAACTTGTTGCCATAGCCCAGGTTGAAATCAATCGTCTCCTTAATCTTCTCTGGCGAGAACGCTTCCGCGCTCACATGCGTGCCGCACGCCTGCAAGCCATTGTCGTCAAGCATCTTCTTGAGCTCCGATGCCTTGAAGTTGTAATAGCCCGCAAATTCAACGCCCTGATAACCAATCGCCGCAACATCCGCAAGCGCCTTCGCAAGACCAACCTTGTTGATGTAATCGCGAATCGAATAGAGCTGCACCGCGACTTTCGGCTTACCGCCGCAAACACCAAACTGGCAGCAACCCGGCAACATCACCGCTGCGGAAAGCGCCGCGCTCCCGCCCAAGAACTCTCTACGTGACAAGTTCATAATCTATTTTGTCCTTTATTTACTAGCTTTTTTGTTACGCACCGCATAAAGAAGACTGCCTTCTCCACCGTGCTTAGAGTGTAGTATACCATATTTCAGACCAACTTGCAAGCGGGAATTTCATCCTCCTTAAAAAATCTCCTTCCCTCTCTCACTTCCGAAATCCAGCCGGCATCCCCAAAATCCGATACTTGATAACTTCCGCCAGCCTCCAATGCCCCAACGCATTCGGATGCAACCGATCATCCGTCGCACTCTTGAAATACTTCACATACTCATCCTTACTCGGAAATAACCCACTCTCCGCATACAAATCAATCACTGGCACCGACCACACCCCAGACGCCTCCTTCACCACATTCACATAATCCTCAATGTGCAATCCCCTCGCATTCCCAAACGTCTCCTCGCTCTGAATGTTGTTCCCATAATGAAAGTTCGCATACCCCCGATGAATCGGCGTCATCAAAACAATCTGCGCATCCGGAAAATTCTCCTTCAAATACGACAGCGCAATATTAATTCTGCCGCGGACCGTATCCGGACTCATCACAAAATTCCGCCGCGGCGCCATCTCCTTCGACCCCCACCAACCGCTCTCCTCCATCGTATACGTCCACCATTGCCCCAGCGGCGTATTCGCAGAATAATCATTCGTCCCCACAAAAATAAAAATCGCATCCACATCCTCCCCACGCTCCGCCTTCAACTTCTCCGCCTGTCCCTTGATTGCCTTCCACTGATGCCCATTCACCGCATACACATACGGCACAATCCCCAAATCCTTCTCCAAATAAACATAGTAATTCGACGCACACACATGCGGGTCGCTAATCGAATCCCCCAAAAACGCAACCTTCTTCCCCTTCCATTGCGAATCCAACGTCGCCGCAAAAACTGCCGCGCTCGCCACCACCATCAAACCAAACACAATCAACTTTTTCATTTCGTTTTATCCTTTCTTTTTCTTAGAACCAAATCGAATACATTCCCTTCGCATCGTTCACATCACACGACGGAAAATCCTGCACCTTGACCTCAATCGCCGCGGCCCCCTCCTTCACAAACCTCGCCTTGAACGCCTTATAAACCTGCCCATTCTCCATCGCCTCCAGCTCGCACGAATACCCCTTCCCCAGAATCGTCTCAAAGTCAAAAATCTCCTCCTTCGTATCCCCCACAAGCGATGACTTCGCCAGCAGTATCGGCCCAACCGAAAGATACGCCGCGCCCGTCGTGCGGCTCATCCCCTTCATCTCCGGCGTCACATCCACCTGCTCAAATAACCTCACGCCCGGCTCCGCCCCTTCCGCCACCTTCCAATCATGAATCTTGACCCGCGGTCGATACGTCACCTCAAACCACGTCCCATTCGGCGCCTTCGTATCATACCCAATCGTCACCCATCCATTCGTCGCCCCCACTCCATTCACCTTGAAATCCTCCGCCCAACTCGGCGCACGAAACTTCAATACCCGACTCCTCCCCGATTGCACCTGCGTCACAACCTTCCCATCATACGGATAATCCCCTCCCATCACCCGATACTCAATCGAATCCGCCCCCGCCCTCACAATATAATTCCCACGCCAATACAAATTCAAATACGCCGTCCCATCCCCCTCATCCAACGCCGCGACACTTTCATACGCATGCCGCCACACACGACACAAATTATCAACACAACATTGATGATACTTCATCCCAATCTGATGCGGCGCCACAAACTGCCGCGTCCCATGCGACCGCGTCCCATGCGCCGCCCACGTCCCATCTCGAAACAGCCCCGGCAACAACCCATTATAATACGCCACCTCATACCAATCCATATACTTCCCTTCGCGCGTCGCCAAAAATAAATCCCTCACCAGCCTCATCCAATGAATCACATCACACAACTCCGTCGTCGCATTTGGATACGCCGCCGCATGCGTGAAATGATCAAAATATCCAACCGACCCAAACGGATTCCCCTCGCCCTCTCTCAACTTCTCCGCAATCCGCACCACCGCCTCCACAAGCCGCCCATCCTTCTTCCACGCCGCATAGTCCAGCACCCCTTCCAAACAACTCATCATCTCATACGCCTTCGCCCATCCCCCCGCCTTCGCATACCACTCATGCACCAACTTCTCCCCAAACGCATTCGCAATCAAATTCGGCGGCTCATTCCCTTCTCTCTCCCACATCCCCACAATCTTCGCGGCAAATTTCAAAAACTCCGCCTTCCCCGTCCGCCGATACAAAATCATCAACGGCTTCAACACACTCATCGTCGGCATCCCCACAAAATACCCCGTCTTGTCCATCCCAACGCCCGTCCCCTCAAACCACGCAATCTCCCTCTCCATCATCCGCGTCGCCGCCGCCTCCAACCTCACCGCCGCATCCCCAACCCCCAACCGATTCAAACTCGCCTGCATCTGACGATCCTCCTCCACCATCCTCACAATCTCCAATAACGCCCACATCGTATACTTCTGCCCCCACAAATTCCAATTGAACTTCTCCGACCCATCCTCATTCGGCCCCACATTGTTCTCATCCGAATACGACGACAAATATCCATTCGCCTTCTGAAACTCCTTCACAAACTCGAGCGCATTCGTCACAATCCATTCCCCAAGCCCCGCCTCCCGCGTCATCTCCTCCACACACACCGCACTCAGCATCGTCTTTCCCCAATACTCACCCTGCCACTTCCCCTCATCATCCTCATGCGTCCGAAACGCATTCACCGCCTCAGCATAAATCACATCCTTCGCCTCCGCACTCAATATCCGATTCGTGTAATACGTCGCAACCTTCCCATCCCAAAATCCACACGGACCCTTCGCCCATGGGTTCGGCTTCGGCAACGCCAACTCACCAGACGCCGCAAAAACTGCCGCGCCCAAAACTAAACATACCATCAAAACACTTTGCTTCATACGCCCCATATTATACCATATTTCCGCGGCGCTTTCAATCCCCCTCTACAATAAATCACCTCAAAAGCAAAAAGTCAATTCACAAAAAATAGGGGATTGAAATAGAACCCCAAATATGGTATAATATTTTCCCGTTACATCTTACCAGAATTGATTCAAATAATGAAGAACAGTCATATCATGAAAAAAGTTCTCTTCGCATTTTCCGCGGTGGCCCTCACCCTCCGCCGCCAGCAAAGATGATTTACTTATAAATTATTTTACTTATGTTTTGAGGATACCTTTCTCCTCTTTGCGTTTGTAGCAAGTAAGTAAAAGGCAAGGAGCACGGCTTCCCCGTGCCCCTTCGCCTTTAACCACACAGCCGTCCCATATCTTGCCGCCCCCCGAAACCTTGGGTCGCACCCTTGTCCTGTGCCAAAAGCGCCAGCTTTTGGTAAACCTCCAAACATCCTCATGCCTGCCTCTCGCGAAGCAAGCGGAGGCGTTAGCCGAAGCTTTTTGTTAGGCTCGGAGTTAAATCAAACTATTCAATTGTCAAAGATCAATGCTGTAACCAGCT
>CAVGIZ010000046.1:0-13142 GCA_963629255.1 Anaerovoracaceae bacterium | reverse complement strand
ACTCTCGACCCCCACGTTGCGAACGTGATGCTCTACCAACTGAGCTACTTCCCCGTATCGTGGAAACGGCGTATATTATACCATATTTTGCCCACCCAATGCAAGTGGAAATTTCAACTTTCTTACTTATCTCAACAAAACCACGCCCCCCGCGCCATTTTTGCCTCAAAATTGTGCGACTAACTGACCCGCCCAAGCGCCTCCCTTCGGTCATTCCTTCCGAAACAGCCTAAAGCACGTCCCCTCCGGGTCAGTCTCTTCCGCGAGCGTCTGCAAATGCAAATACGAAAGCCCAAACCGCGGCAAACTTGAAAGTTTCACCTCCTTCAACCTCTTCCCATCCACCGCCAAAACTGCCGCGCCCTTCTCCTCATCCCACTCAACCGTCACCACATGCCAAACCTTCCGCGGCAAATCTGCCGCGCTCATCTCCACTGAAAATGGACTCGCCGCTGGTCCAAACTCATCGCACGGATTCATCCAATGATCCGCCAGCGTCAACCGAAACCCAGCCCCCACAACCCGACACTCAATCGTCACCTTCCCCTTCCGCGCCGCAGGAAAATTCCACACCACCCCTTGCCGATCGCTCACCAATCGTGGATCCTTCACCCGCGTCAATTGCAACACCTCCCGCACGCTCCCCCGCTCATCCTTCATCATCACCGCCCCCGGCAACCGATTCCACGCACAATGCCCCGCCCATCCTCGCGTTCCGCCCGACAGCGACCTCAAATACAAATGCCGCGAAACCCCTCCAAGCCCATTCCGAAACGTCTCCTCCCTCTTCCCTTCCAACAACCAATCCGGATCAAATATCGCCAGCCTCCTCGCCGCCACATTCTGCCCATACGCCACTAGCACCTTCCCTCCTTCCAACTCCAACGCCTGCGTCTGATGCACCGACTTATCCCACTCCTGATCCGCCGCATTCCCCAATTCCCGAAAATCACTCTCATTCCTCACTTCATTCAGCGCAATCTCACGGAACCCCTTCCACGTCACACCCTCATCATCCGATATCGCCGCATGTAGCGCATCCCGATTCGTAAACGCCACTTCCCCTTGCCCCGACAATTGATACGCCCCAAGCTCCGGATACTCCCCCGCCTCCCGCGTCGGCAAAATCGCCGTGTTGTTCCATATAAATAAAAGCCGCCCATCCGATAACCGAAAGAAATAAGGCATCGTGTTCGACTGCCAAAACGCCTCATCCACCTTCCCCTCGCCCCACGTCTCGCCACCATCCATCGACCTAAAAAACGCCGCGTGCGGACCACTCGTCCTCACACACATCAAAATCGTCCCATCCTTCAATTCCACAATCGACGGCTCCGTCCCATCACAAAACCAATGCGGCCGCTTATCCCCAAGCCCCATCCGCGGCACATTCTTCACCGCCGGAATATCCACCCGCCTCCACGTCCGCCCATCATCATCCGAAAGTGCCACCACCGCATGATAACTCCCCCTCGAATCACAAAATGTCGCCACCCACCTCTTCCGCGCCCGCAACGCCACAAGCTGCCTCAACTCAAATCCCCTCCACGCCATCGGCACCACCTCCACCGCCGTATCCCCAGGCCCAACCTTCGACCGCAATAACTTCACCTGATAATCCCCAGGCCGCGCATCAAAACTAATCCAATCCCCACTCCACGGACTCCTCACCATCGCCCCAACTTCATTCGCCTTCGCCCGCCTCGTCTCCCACGACCGCCCCTCATCACGCGACGCAATATAAACCCTCTCCACCTTCCCATCGATAAGCTGCTTCCCATAATGTCGAATCTCCCCATCTGCCGTCCGACACAAATCTTGCCGCGCAAACGTCGGTGGCACCCCCACCACAACCGGCGCATAAATCTTTTCCAAATCAAACTCATACGCACGCGCCAAATCTGCCGCGCCCATCACACACCCAACCAAAATCCATCTCAACGTTTTCATGTCGTATATTATACCCTATTCTGCCCCAAATGTCAACCCCCCTCAACCTTAGTCCCCCGATTCGACTCTCTTTTCTCCCACGCCCACCAATCGCACCGTGCGGCATTCTCTCGCCGCTTGCGGCGAAGAATGCCGCTAAGTGGGATTAGGGGGTCGAGGGGGATAAGGGTGCTTTTTATTCGCTGCGGACGGTCCGCCGCATCCTTAGTCCCCCTCGCTCGCGCCTACTGCACCCTGATGCACAATCCCGTCGGGTCATCTGGCTGTGGGAAATGCACCATCCACGCCTTGCGCTTCCCTGCCGCCGTCACATACATCCCGAAGCATCCCTCTGGCGCATGGGTCGCTTCATACGTCCCAGCCGTCAATGGCTTCGCCAAATCCTTCCAACCCTGCTTCTTCGAACAATACAAAATGCCGCGCTCATAGATGTCATCAACCCAACCACGACCATTCACATAGTGATGCCACGACCCCGTCTCAGCATCCGGCTCTATCGACGTAAATGCCGCGACCAAATTGTCCACCACATTCGTCCCATACGCCTTGCCATACACCCAAAGCCGCTTCAAATTCCGCGACTTGCTATCATTCCCGTTTTCAATCCCAAACACATTATTCGCCACATTCGTCAAATTCGGCGCACACAAAACAATGTCCTCAATGCTCGACATGTTCCCAATCGTAAACGTCATCTCCGTCACATTCGTAAACCAAAATTCCAACCTCTTCGCCGACCAATTCCCAGATACCAACGCATCTTTCATCACCCCTTTATATGGCCCAGCAAAATAAAAATTCGTCGCGCTCAAAAAACTAAACGACAGCAAATGACCATACCCCTCTGTCACATTCGTCAGCACCACCTCCCCATACACATTCGCATTCGCCCCCAAACTCAACTCCTGATAAGGCCCAAAATTATTCCCCTGCGTATTCGCGCTAATAACCTCCCGCGCATGATTCGTAATCGCCGTATTCATCATGCATTGCGTCCCATAACTCTTCAAGTTCGGACAATTCATCACCAAGTTCGTCAACCCCGTGCACCCCGAAAAACACGTATTCGGCACACCCGTAAACAAATCCCCCGAAATCTTCACCATCTTCAAAACCGTACTATCCTTGAATTGGCTCGTAGTAAACCCTGCAATCGTATCCGAATAAAACTCCTTCACAAGCGTCGTCCACCCAGTCGTCGACCCCACCCCAACCTGCGTAATCACTTTCGCCGTCCCATCCTGCACAACCTCCATCTCACGCAAATCCAAAACCCCATCTTCCGCGGCACTTTCTATCGCCCCAAGCGTCACCGTCCCAACCCCCGAATCATACGCCGTCGCCACAATGGACCAATCACCTTTCGTGATTTTCCCATCGTTATACGACCATTCATTTGCCCCATTCGCGGCAAAAACAACCCCCGCGCCAATCACAAGACTCGCGCAAACCCTAGTAAACATTGATGTTTTCATAATTGATAATCCTTTTACGACGTCAATGCCACATATTATACCATTTTTTTTTTTCTCCCCTGTCAAGGGGGTAAATGCAAAATTATGCAAACCCCGCCGCGCCCCACCATCTAACCACCGTCCCTGGCTTGATGTCGTCATCCGCCACTAAGTTTGTCCAACCTTCGCAGGGGCACGGGGGGCGCAGCCCCCCGTTATCCTTGTTTCCTTCCTGCTCAAACCTATCCCCCTGCCTCCTCCTCGCGAGCAGCAGAGGCGTGAACCGAAGCCTTTTGTTAGCATCGGAGTTGAATCTCCTACCGAATCCTAATACAAAACCCCTTCACCGAAAGCGACGCCTGCGCCGTGTTTCCATACGCCCCCAAATTGATCCGCCCACCATTCGGCGCCCCCTCCTTCTCATACCCACTCGCCGGGTCCCCCGCATCAATCGCCCCCGAAAACACCGTCGCTCCACTATACTTCTTCCCATCATTCTTGTAATACCCATACTTCGACAGCACATGCACATCCATATTCAAAACCTTCTCAATCGTCTCCGCATCCGTCTTGAACCTCATATCAAACGCGTCCACATCCACCTTCGGATACGCAATCGCCCCTTCCTTCTCGCCCGTATAAACACACCCCAAAAACTCCTCCAGCCCCGTCACAAATTGCGGCACCCCCACAACCAAATTCTCACAACTCACCCCCGTCCCCGTCGGCTCATGGTCCATCATCGTCCACGAAATATTAATCTTCGCCTTACCATCCACACTCGCCACATCATTGTCCATCTCACTCGCCGCCGGAATCATGTTCCCATAAAAAATCGAATTGTGAATATTCACCGTCGCAAGCTTCGCATTCACCCCCGCGGCACTCTTTGTCGACCCGCACAAATTGTACGCCATCGTGCAACTCTCCAACGTCACCGTCCGCGACACATTCCCATTATTCACAAACAACACCCCAATATCAACCGCATTATTCAAACTCGTATCACTCTCATATCCATACTCCCGCAAATTACGATTCCCCACCCACCTACAATGATCAAAAATACTCCCTTCACAATTCCCAACCATCCGCACAATCCCACCACTATACAAAGCCCCGCTATTTGACCCACTATACGAATACTCCACATTCCCAATAAAACTACAATTCGTCGCCGCCAAACACACATTCTCCGTATAAAGTGCCGCGCCACCCACATACCGCGCCGGCATACGCTCACTCGCCATCAAATACCCATTCGTCAAAAACACCGTGTCCACCATCACCGCCTTCTTCAACTTCACCAAATACGCCCCATTCCCATACCCCGCATCAGCGTAATTCGACACATTCGGCCTCACCGTATTCCCTTCAAACCGACACCCCTCAAACCTCACCTCAGACGAACTCTTATCCCCCGTAATATACGCCCCGCGACCATCCACCTGACCATTCGTATTCGTCCCATTACACACAAACCGACAATCCCTCAGCACCAACGAAACACCCGCCGCAACCTTCGCATAAAGCCCCTGCTTCCCGCTCCTCGTCAAAATCACACGCTCAATCTCCGTCGCCTTATTCACATTCAACGACATCGGCTGGCGCCCATTCTCACCATCCACCGTCGAATACGTCCCCTCCGCTCGCTCATCCGCACACGTCTCCGTCCCAGCAAATCCGCCGCGCACCACCACCTTCTGATTAAGACTATACCCAGTCTGACTCAACCCCCTATGCACCCCTTCCTTCATCCAAATCTCAAAATCCTCGGTCGCCGCATACCCCTTATCAATCGCCCCTTCAAAACTCGTCGCATTCTCCCAGCTCGACCCATCACCCGTCCCATTCGGCACAACATACACAATCGTCGCCTCAGCCCGAACCTGATTCGAGCCAAAAATAACCCCCGCGCCAATCCCAAGAATTGCGCAAACCCTAATAAATACTGGTGTTTTCATAATGCTTAACCTTTTACAATTTTCAATAACACGTATTATATCATATCCCCCCCCCCCCCGTCAAGGCCAAAATGCAAAAATATGAAAAACCGCCGCGCCCCTCTCCCCACCCTTCAGTCCCCTCCCCCCATGCATTTAGCAAAATGTAGGGTACATTTTTGCAAAATGTAGGGTACATTTGCCTAATGTTAGCCCTGGAAACACCTGACGTTAGCCCCTAACCACCCTGACTTCACCCCCTCCCCCACCAAAACTGCCGCGCTTGGGCCTCCAGCTAAACGACTAGCAACACCACTTCAATCGCCCCTCACTCCCCTTCCGAATGCAACAACGCCTCTTTATACACCGCACGATCCCCACGCCGCGTCGTCTCCCGCACCGCCTCGACCCCAAACGCATCACCCTCCGCAAACCACTTCTCAACCGCCGCACAATAATCGCCGCGCTCCCCCAACGCCTTCCAATTCAATATCCTCACATGGTCTGTCGACAACTTCTCCCGCCTCACACGCCACGCATAAACCTCCCCATCACGTTCCGCCGCCGCCACCGCCTCATCCATCAACCCCAATGCCCGCCGAATCGCATCCATCGACATAAACCCCGTCACATTCGCATGATAACATCCAACCGCCTTCATCCCCTTCTCCGCCTCATCACACACCAAATCCAAATACCTCTTCAAAATCGGCGCGGCACTTTTCCCATAATAACCCACCAAAAACTCATCCATCAACTTCGCCGCATCACGCTCCGGGTTCCACAACAAATGCGCAATCACCCACTGCCTCAACGGCCAAAATTCCCCTGCCCGACACAACGCATCCCCCTGCTCAAAAACACCCACCGCCCCCGCATCCGCAAAAAGCCGAATATTCGCACCAAGCACACGATAATTCGGATGCGGCATCATGTAACTCGTAAAATCCGTCACGTAATCCCAAATATACAACCGCCCCGCCGCAATCTTCTTCCAACCTTCCAAATCCTCCAAGAACGATTGATTCGCCCCACCCTTCACAATCGCCTGCCGAAAATCACATTCAATATCACACAACCTCACCGTCACATTCTGCCGCGGACGCGTCTTCGTCGGCGGCTGCCGCGTGTGCAAATACGCAAACGTGTCAAACGTCATGCGCGGAAATTCCCCTTCCAATTCCGCCGCGACCCGATTCACAAACCTGAGCACCGGCCCAGAATGCGCCCCACCTTCTTCCGCTTCCACCGCGCGGCACTTTTCACACTCACACGCACCACCCCCATCATTCTGACTCACCTGCACAAAATCCACTTCCGGATGCGCCCTCAACAACTTCCTCAACTCCGATATGTATTCCTTCGTCATCTCCTCATTCGTCAAACAAAGTTGACCCGTCCGCGCGTCAGATACCCTCTTCCCACCAACAAGCGAATACCACTCCGGATGCGCCGCGAAATACTTCCCTGGCGGCAACACTTCAAAAAACGAATGATACGACGACGACCGCCCCTCATAATACAAAAGCGTCGAATCGCCACCCTTCTCCATCCCCACACGCTTCACATCCTCAAACATATACCGCGTCCGCGACGTAAAATTCCCCTTCATCCGCACCTTGAAATCAACATCAAACCCATCCCGATAATACGTCTCTCGATACCGAATCTTCGGCGCATATCGAATGTCCAGCTTCGGCATCTCCCGCGGCACTTCTTTCGGCCAATCCGTCTCCGTCGATGTCCACCACCGAACACCCAATACATCTTCAAGGAACGTGTCCACCGCATAAATCACACCGCGCACACGATCCCCATCCAACACAATCGCATCCCCAACCGTTCGAATCCCAATCTCATCTGGCTTCCACTCGACCCCACCAAAAGTGCCACGGCTCGCCTCCGTCGCACCTACATAATATGTCCAGAGCGCAGGCGCCCCGCCAATCTTCTCAAGCGCACGTTCCAATTCTGCCGCGGCCGTCCGTTCCACCGCCGTCGGTTCACTCGGCAACAAAATTGCCGCCAACATAAAACTAAATATCATACTCATCACTGAATCCGAATAATAAGCCCACCACTCTTCAACGAAATCGCCACACCCTTCCCATCCTTATACGGAAGCTCAATATTCAAACGCGACTTCAATTGCTTCACCGATTCAATCACCTTCCCATTCACATAAATGTGCGGCCCAACATAATTCCCAATCGTCGAAAAAATCTGCGAAGCAAAAAGTGTCTCAATGGACTCCGGCGTATAATTTGAAAAGACAACCTTCGCCTTCGAACCCTCAGGGAAGTTGAACCCCGAACGCTTGGCGCTCGGATAGAAAATGGTCGCCACATCCGATTGTGTCAATTCAATCGTACCACACATCAAATTCATAACCGCATTCGTGCCACCTGAAGCACGCCCCCAGATATATGTAATATCAGGCGAAAGTGCTGGCGTGTTGGTCATGCCATCAGTAAAGTTCAATTCATAATCGCTTTTGTTAATCGTGCCATTTCCTGAATAAGACGACCAATCACGATCCTGCTTTTTGAGTGCTGTCGAGTTACCCCAATTCTCCTCGTACGTACCACCCTCTAGAATAATCTTCGTCATTGGATTGAGATAATGATATCGAACCGAAAATGTGCCACCAATTCGAATGATCGGTGTCAAACCAGCAATGTTATTTCCCCACACATCAGTGCCAAACCCAGTATAAGTTCCCGTCGCAGAAAAAGAACAAAGAGCATCAACTATAAACGTGCCATAAAAGTAAGCATTATTCTCAGTCCCAGTAGTAAGCGACAGACCTTCCGAAAGACGAACAGATGTGCCACGCCCAAAAACTGCCTTCCCCGTGACTTTCATCGTGCCATTCTTAAATGTGACATCTGCCGTACCAGAATCTTGTCCACCAATTTCCAAAGTGGCAAAAGTAATCGTCGCGCCACCCAAATCAAATGTCACCGCCGCGGCATCTTTTGGAAACTGCGCAACGTCCGTCGCGGCACTTCCTGGATAGCCCGTTGTCGTGCCATCGCTCGCCGTCCAGTTCGTAGGATCGGTCCAAACGCCCACCTGACCCGCACCCGAATACGTGTAGGTTACAGCCGCGCACAGCGTCCACGCGCACATGCTCACCAGCATCGCCACCATCATCCGAATTTGTTTTTTCATTGTTGTGTTCCTTTTTTATTTATGTTCAGAGTAAATCATTTTTTCTTCTTGTTCTTATTGGAAACTCGCCCGCGGTCGCCCGACGGTTGCAACACGCGCATCGTCGAGCCCGAAAATTCTGCCGCGGTCTCAAACAAGATCGTCCCTTTATCAATCCCATCATCTAGCCGCTGAATACATACAATCGCATCCTTCTCCGCATCCGCCCCCGCGCTCCGCTTCATCCCACGATAAATAATCCAATTCTCACTACCATCACTCGACTTGAACACCGACGGCGCACGCGGCCCCACCAAAATCGCACTCTCCGTCCCAAAGCAATTTCCCGAACGAATCACCGCCTTTTCACACTTCTCCCAACTCTGCGCCGCAGCAAACTTCCCACCCTTGAAACGCAACGCGCGAATTTCTGCCGCGCTCGAATTACGCCCGCCAACCGAATACAAGAGATACATCTCATCCCCCGCCTTCACAAACGTCGGCGACCCCGGTGCCTCCGCAGCATTGCGCGTCGTCAAAAGCGCGACATCTTTCACCGTTACCACGCCCGGCGCACTCATCTCCACTACGCGCAACGCAAACGGCGCCGTCTCCGTCACAAATGCCAAATACATCTTCCCATCTGTCCCCGTCACCACGGTTGGATCCGCCGCGTTCAACTTCGGCAAAATCCCCGCCTTGAATGCAAACTTCCCCATCGGGCTCTTCCCACCCTTAAGCACAAACAACCGATTCTGCGCCACCTCATCAAACTCCTCCCCCTCAAGCGCCAACCCATCCTCTTGCCCCGTCGCATAAATCCACCACGTCCCATCCTTCGCCTTCACCATCTCCACCCCGCGCAACCCCGCAAAATTCGCACTCTTGCCACCCGCCGTCCAAACAACCGCCTCCTGCGCCCCCTCATCAAAAAGCCCAATCGCCGTCTTCGCACTCCTCACACGAATCGCCCCCTCCGCCGCTCGCACACGATAATACATCTTCGTCCCCGCATCATACACAATATACGGATCTTCCAACGCACCCTTCCCCTCCTCAACCGGATTCCAAAATGTCCATTCCCCACGCGGCCCCGTATTCACCCCACACACTTCCGCCAACGTCTCACCATGCCGAATATACGGCAGAAAATTCCCAAACCAACTCACACCCTCGCCCCAACAATTATTCCCACACGCCTTACACGTCGCAACCAATTCCCCCAACAATTCCTCGCGCGTCACAATCTTCTCCCCCATCTTCTTCGTCGCCGCCGCAACCTCTTGATTGTACAAAACCAACATCGCATGCCGCACCGAATATCGTATCCGCCGAATCTGATCCAATGCCCGCTCATCCCCAGCCGCATCCGCCTCAGCACCCGCCAAAAGCTTGTCCCCTCGCAACAAATCCGTCGCCTTCATAAAATACCGCGGATCATTCATATAAACCCCAAGCCCCTTCACAGCCCCACGCAACTTCGCGCACTCCTTCAACCACGCCAACACCTTCTCGCCACCCTTCCCACATGCACCGCGGCACCACTCCTCAATCAATCCCCACTCATCCCGCTCGCACTTCCACAACAACTTCGCACACAACCAACACCGCAAATCAATAAAGTCCGCCACCGTCCCTTCCGCCATCTGCATATACACGCCCTTCACACCAAACTTCTTATACCCGCGCATCTCCGCACCCATCACATCCACAATCGGCCACGGCACCAAATAATCCTTGAACGGCGCATTATAACTCCACACATACACATTGTTCCGCGATAACTTCGCCCACTCCCCCAAAAGCTTATCATGCCCTTGCGACTCTCCCGGCGCACGCGCAAAATTACGCTCAATAAACGCAAATCCGATATCCACATTCTCTTCTAACTTCAACGTCTTCGGCGGCCTCATCGTCACATTATACGCAAGCGTCAATACCCTCACTCCCGGAAATTCTGCCGCGAGTCTCTTCGCCACATAATTCACCATCTCCACCATCGGCCCCGCCACGCCCCCTTCCCTCTCACGCACCTTCATACACCCCTCGCACGCACAAAATCCACCGCCATCCGCAATCGATATCGAAATCTGCTTCCGCCCCGGCTCTGCCTTCAACACCTCGCGCGCACGCCGCAAAATCTCCTCTCGACACCCAGGATTCGTCATACAAATCTGCTCCGTCGTCCGTTTCTTCGTCCCCTTCTGACACGCAAACCATTCCGGATGCGCCGCAAACTCCTTCGCGTCTGGCATCCCACACGCCCCTTCCCCAATGTCATACTGCCGCGCCCCTCCTTGCTCCGCCTTCAACTCCCCCGCATACATCACACCATTCGCGCGTATCTTCGCCTTCCACTCCGACGAATAAATCGCACTCTCCCCATGCGGATCCCTCACCACAAAATCAGGCGCTTCCTTCACATCAATCCCACCCACAATCACAAGCTTCGCCTTCTTCGGCACCGTCTCATTCCGCGGCGACCAAAATCCACACCCCAAACGCTCCAACAATTCATACACCGCATACACAGGCCCCCTCGTCCCCTCGCCCGTCACCACAAGTGTCTTCCAATCCGCCAAATAAATCCGTATCTCATCTTCCTTCTCACTCGCATACGCCTCCCCAACTCGTATCACCGCGACCCCCTTCACTTCTTCCCCAACACGAAACTTCGCACCACTCATCGCCCCCAAATACTTCGCCAATTCCCCAGCCGCATACTTCACACTCGCCCCCGCACCCTTCGGAATCGAAATTGATACCTTCGCATTCCCTCCCGACGCCAATACAAAATCCCCGCTCGCTGCAAAGCTCGCCCCCACAAATAAGCTCGTCGCGGCAAAAATCCAAATCACTCTCATTCGCAAACTTCTCATTTCTTCTTCCCTTCACGCAACCCCTTCAACGCCAACTGCACCGCACAAGGCACTTCCTTCCCCGTCCAATCCTGCGCACCAATCCATTCATCCGCGGCAAATAACCTCTCCGCCGCTTCCTCATACGAAATGTGCCCAAGCTCCGCAATCAATCGAATCCCGCGATCAATCAACTTCTTATTCGAAATCGAAACCCAACTCATCCAATTCCCCGATACGCGCCCCATCGCCACCATCGTCCCCGTCGACAACGTGTTGAACGTCAGCTTCACCGCCAAATGCTTCCAAATCTCAAGCGGCGACGATGCCACCCGCTCCACACAAAAAAGACGCGTCTCACCAAACATCTTCGCCTGCTCCCGCGCCGCCGCCTCAAACGCCTCATCCTGCGCACCTGCCCGCACAATAATCGCCGCGCTCCCAACTCCTTCCCACCGCGCCGCAACCTCCTCATTCCCAATCGGATAACGCATCAACGCCGCTCGCCCAATCTTCGGCAACTTCCCATCTTTCAACGCCGGCATCCCCTTCTCCGCATAGTCCGCCGCGCCCCATTCTAAACACCTCACATCCCGATGAAACAACGCACCCCAGCACGCCTCCGTCCCATAAAACGGATTCTTCACAAAGGCCCAACTCTGCGCCATCGCCCCCTCGTCCAACGAACGAAACGGCGGCAACATAAACGTCGGCGATCGCTCCGTCGTGTCCGTAAAAAGATCCAACATGCAATCATCCGCAAAATATGTCACGCGCCCGCCCTTCTCATAAAGCCCCTTCTCAAGCCGAATCTGCTCCGCCATCTTCTCCCGCGCCGCACCACTCTCCAATGCCCCCAAAACCGCTTCAAACGCCTCCACTTCCTCCTCCACACTCTCCCCACTAAACCGCGGCAAAACCTTCACCAACGCCGCCTCCAACGCACACGAACACAATAACTGCTCCGACGTCGTCGCCTGCATCCGCGTCGAACCAGCAAGCCCCATCGCCCCACAATACAAATCTATCACCGTCACCTTCGGATTGTCTATCGCCTCTCGACTCCGCGCCAAACGCTCCCTCAATAAATCCGCCGGATTGTTGAACACCAAAAAACATTTCGCCCCCGCCGCCGCCGCATACCTCAATGTCCCTAATACGGACGACGTCTCGCCCCCTTCCGTAATCGCCACAAACGTGTCTCCTTCCCCAACCCCAAGCTCCGACGCCTGCTTCTCTCCACCAGCCATCGAGTCCTCAAAACTCTCCACACTCTTAATCAACGCAAAATCCCCTCCCGTCATAATCGATGCCGACCTCTCCGCCAACGCCTTCTCACCCTCCGTCAATTCTCCAGCCCTCCGCGCAAAAAAATCTCGCCACATCGATTCCAACAAAATCGATAGCCGCCCAGTCGCCCCACACCCAGAAAATATAATCCGCCCCCTCTCAGACTTCAACGTCCCCACCATCGAATCCACCAACGCTCGATACCCCGCCCCAGCAAATACATGCCGCATCGTAATCGGTATCTGACGATCCGCACGCTGTAAACAAATCACTCCATCCACAAGCGATCGACCAAAATCCTCTTCCAACGTCGCCGTAATCGGATTGGACTGTTCCGTCGGCAAAAATCCCAATTGAAATTGCTTCTCATTCTGAACAAAATCCCTGGCCCGCGCCTTCGCCTTTTCTGAAATTTCTGCCGCGTTCGCATTAAAAACAACCCCCGCGCCGTTCCACACCCGTCTTACCGAAGCTTTCCGCAGCTACATTCTTGT
>CAVGIZ010000045.1:0-13231 GCA_963629255.1 Anaerovoracaceae bacterium | reverse complement strand
GGTACGAAAACCCCCTTTTTTGGGGGTCGAAAAGGGGGTTTTTTAAGGAGAGGGGGTGGCGCGGGGGGATTTACGCGCGTAATTTTGCTAGTTTACGCGCGTAACGCGGCTGGATTACGGGGAAATTGGGGTGCGGTTATGGGGTGTTTAAAAGTGCCGCGGGGAAATAAAAAGGCTCGTGTGCCAGAGTGAGTGAGCACACGAGCCTTCCGCCTGTCGTGGTCCTGCGGAGGAGCAGGATTGCCGCACCAATCAACGGCAAAGCGTATACAAGACGCCCGCAACGACGGCAGAACCGATGACGCCCGAGACGTTTGGTCCCATAGCCTGCATAAGGATGTAGTTTGTGGGATCATCCGCGAGCGAAACTTTATTAGAGACACGCGCTGCCATAGGGACGGCTGAGACGCCAGCCGAGCCGATGAGCGGGTTGATTTTCTCTTTGGAAAAGAGGTTCATCAATTTGGCCATGAGGACGCCGCCAGCGGTGCCGACGCAGAAGGCGCAGAGGCCCAAGGCGAGAATCGCCAGCGTCTGGCCCGAGAGGAATTTCTCGCAGGCGAGTTTGGAGCCGACCGAGAGTCCGAGCATGATGGTCACGATATTGATGAGGGAGTTGGCCATTGTATCGGCGATACGCGAGACAGAGGCGCCGACTTCCTTTGCGAGGTTGCCGAGCATGAACGCGCCCATGAGGGGCATCGCCGACGGCAACAGAATCGCGCAGAGGAGCAAGACGATCAACGGGAAGCAAATCTTCTCGATTTTCTTGACTTCACGCGGCTGTGGCATGCGAATCATGCGTTCGGCCTTTGTCGTGAGCGCCTTCATGATTGGAGGCTGAATAATTGGGACGAGGGCCATGTAGGAATAGGCTGCAACGGCGATGGCGCCCAGCAATTCTGGGGCGAGGCGCGAGGTCAGCCAAATGGCGGTTGGGCCGTCTGCGCCACCGATGATGCCGATGGAGGAGGCTTCCTTGAGGCCGAAGCCGAGGTCTGGCCAAATGGCGGTGAGGCCGAGAGCGCCGAAGAGTGCGAAGAAGATGCCGAGCTGTGCCGCGCCGCCGAGAAGGGCGGACTTAGGAGAGGCAATCAGCGGGCCGAAGTCGGTCATTGCGCCCACGCCCATAAAGATGATGATGGGGAAGACGCCCGAATCAATACCAAACTTGAAGAAGTAATAGAGGAAGCCACCAGGTTCGATGACGCCACCGGACATGACGGGAATGCCAGATTCAAGGAATGAAATGATACCGTCGTGCATCATCGCTGGGGCGGTAATGCCTGAGAGAGGACAGTTTGCGAGCAAGCCACCAAAGCCAATGGGCAACAGGAGGAGCGGCTCGAAACCTTTGACGATTGCGAGGTACATGAGGACCAAGCAAATCGGGATCATGATGAGCTGGCCGATGCCGTAGGGCATGCCGAAGAGAGTGTGGATTTCGTGGCCTTTGACGAAGGCGCCGTTTTCATCAAAGTAGCCGCCATGCCATTCGCAATTTGCATCGTAGTAGCCATTACGATTTGCCGCGCGTGGTTTCTTTTCGGGGCGTTCGGACTCGTCGAAGTTGCCCGTTAGGTAGGCGGGAGGAGCAGATTGTGCGAAGCCCGCGATGCCTGTATCTTGGCGAAGATTGCCGACTTTTTTGAGTGTTGTTTTCCAATCGCCATCATTTGCTTGCGCGGCAAAAACTGCCGCGGCCAAAGCGAGAAACATGAGAAATTTTTTCATTTAGTTTACCTTTATAATAAGTTTGGAAGGTTTAGTCGCCAATCACGGCGAGGACGTCGCCTGTACCGACCTTATCCATTGCGGCGACGCGGATTGAGATGCGGCCAGCGCGAGGGGCGGTCATGGGTGTTTCCATCTTCATAACGTCCATTACGAGGAGTTCATCGCCTTTTTCGACTGTCTGGCCATCTTGAGCGGTGACGCGCAGGACGGTGCCTGGGACAGGTGCCTTGACTTCTTCGCCTTCGGTTGGACCAGAGGAGGAAGGTGACGCGACCGCGGCACTTTCGACGATGACTGGCGCCGCACGCTTCTTTTTGGGTTCATCGTCCGGTATTATATTTGAGAACCGACTGACGAACAAGCTTGCGTGCTTGCAAATAATAATCATAACCCAAAGGAACAAGTAGACGATCGTCATACCGGCGATCATCAGGACGAGTCCCTGGCCTAACATGCCCATTTTAGAGTCCTGCCTTTCTTATTTTTGTACATTTGTTTGAACCGATTACTCGGAAGGGCCCTATTGTGCCCTTTTGTAAGTATAATGCAGATTTGAAGAAAAAGGTTCACACAAAGTTAAAAAAATTTTTGGAGGGGGTGGGATGGGTGGTTTGAGAGAGGGGGAGATGGGGTGTTTTTGGGGGTTGGGAGAAAAAATTGAAAATAATGATTTTAGCGTCTTGCGTCTTTGTCTAAAATATGGTATAATATGCGCCATCTTTGTGGATAGAATTAGACGGTGTTTGAAGTTCGAAATATAGCCTTTTCGTATGGGAAGGAAGAAGTACTAAAGGACGTCTCCTTTGTGGTGTCGCCCGGTGAGGTTGTTTGTATTTTGGGGGCGAATGGAGCTGGGAAGACGACGCTTTTGAGGGTGCTTGCGGATTTGGCGGTGCCATCTGGTGGGTTGATATTGAGTGATGGGAAGAATGCGCTTTTGAATGAGATGACGTATCGGAAGAATTTGGGGTATTTGCCAGAGGTGATTGGGCTTTATGAGGACATGACGGTCAAGGAGTATTTGTTGTATCGGGCGCGGTTGAAGGGGGAGGGAGCGCGGCGGATTCGGAGGAGGGTGACGGAAGCGGCGGAGGCGTGTTTACTTTCGGACAAGTTGCGTGTGATGATACGTGATTTGAGTTTGGGGTATCGGAAGAGAGTGGCTTTGGCGGATGTGATTTTGTTGAGGCCGCGGCTGATTTTGCTGGATGATTTTTTGGCGGGTTTTGACCATGCGATGCGTGTGCAGGCGCGTGAGATTTTGTCGAACATCGCGGCATTTTCGTCGGTGATTATGACGGGGCATGAGGTCGAGGATTTGGCGGCGTTGCAGGCGCGTTTTTTGATTTTGAGGGAAGGGCGTATTGCCGCGGAGATTGTGACGGCGGGGATGGAAAATGCCGCGGTGGTGGAAAAGGTTGAGGCGGCATTGGAGGGGGACGAATGAGTGGTGCGATGCGAGTGACGTGGGCGCGGACGATGGGGCGTGCGCGGAATGTTTACATGACGGCATTTTCGGTTGCTGGATTTTTATTTGTCGCGGCAGTTTTATTTGCGTATCAGATGGGCGAAGCGGAGGGGACGGCGGTGAAGTTGCCGGCGGTGTGGGCGCTTGGGGTTTCGTGGGTGTTACCGGTATTGGCGGCATTTTTGGGGATGGATGTGTGGAGCGAGGAGCGGCGGACGGGTCGGATTGATTTTATGCTGACGGTGGCGGCGGATGAGTCGCAATTTGTGTGGGGTAAGTTTTTGGGTGTGTGGACATGGGTTTTGATGAGTGTGGTGATATTTTGGGTGTTTACGATGGTGGGGTTGATGGTGGCGGCGCCGCAGGCGTTGAAGGGTATTGAATGGGTGAGTTTTGTGCCGGCGCTTGTGATACTTTTTTTGCAGAGTGCGTTATGGAGTGCGGTGGCGGTGATGATGAGTGCGATGACGCGGCAAGGTGCGGTGGCGGCGTTGATGAGCGTTGGGTTGATGGTGGCGTTGCCGCGGGGTTTGTGGGCGTTGGCGTTGGTGTGGTTGCCGCAGGGGCGCATTACGTTGGGGGAGATGCCGCTGGATGCACAGGTGATGGATTTTTCGAGTGGGGCGATTTCGGTAGGGATTTTGGTTTCGTATGTGATTGTGACGGTTGGGGTTTTGTACATTGCGACGAATGTGGTGAAGGGGTATCGGCTGGTGGGGAAGAAGGCGCGCGGGATGCGGCGTGCGACGGGTGTTATTATTTTGTTGACGTGTGTGATGATGGCGCTGGGGGTTTCATTTGTGACGCGGATGGATTTTGGGATGGAAGTGCCGGTGTTGAGTGGAACGCGTTTTTCGGAGCGGACGCGTGCGGTGTTGGCGGAGGCGCATGGCGAGGTTGAGGTGACGTGTTTTTTGCCGCGGAGGCATGCGGCGTGGCGTTCGGTGGGGCAATTTACGCGGGCGCTTGCGCGTGAGGCGGAGATGCTTGGGGGCGTTCGATTGGTGGTGCATTATGTGGATCCGCGATGGGATGTGGCGGCGGCGGCGCGGCTTGTGCGGGAAGGCGTGGCAGAGGATTCGCTTGTGTTTCGGCGGCTTCGGAGGAGGATTGTTTTGCCGTTGAAGGATGGTGTGAGCGAACGGAATTGCGCGTCGGCGATATTGAGTTTGACGATGCCACCAGGGCGGCGGACGGTGTATTGGACGCGTGGGCATGGAGAGATTGCGTTTGATGATTATTCGTCGTGGGGGATGAGTGATATGGCGCGGGAGCTTTCGCGTGAAGGTTACCAGAATGAGGCGATTGATTTGACGGAGAAGAAGGAGGTGCCGACGGATGCGGCGCTTGTGATTGTGGCGGGGGCGAAGGAGGATTTTTCGCGTGCGGAGATGGGGGCGTTGAATGGGTATTTGCGTCAGGGTGGGCGGATGTTTGTGTTGATGGATGCGTCGGGTACGGGGGGCGTTGCGCAGATGTTGCCAGCGTTGGGGATGCGCGTGCAGGTGCAAGTTTTGGGGGCAACGAAGGCGTTTGCGGGTGGCGAAGTTGTTGTGAAGGAGTTTTCGGATCATGCGATTGTGGCGCCGCTTGGGGCGTCGCAGATTGTGTTGGATAAACCGGTGACATTTGAGGCGTCGAGCGCGGCGGCGGGGATTGCGGGGGTGGATCGAGTGGAGTTTGCGCCGCTTGCGAAGGTGGGGTCGGCGGTGGTGGCGGCGCTTGTGGAGCGTGGGGCTGGGGCGGGAGAGGATTTGGCGCTTAGGCCGATGAGGATTGCCGCGATTGGAGATGCGACGTTTGTGTTGAATGGGCAGCTGATGGTGAGGTCGAATGCGAATCGTGATTTCTTTTTGAATTGTGTGGCGTATTTGTCGGGGACGGATGCGTTGTTGGCGGGCGGGGCAGATGCGGGGCAATTTGCGTCTGGGATGGATGATGGGGCGCGGCGGAAGTTTGCGATTGTGTTTACGTGTATGACATCGGGAAGTGTATTTTTTGTTTTGGTGGCGTGGGCAGCGATTCGGAGGAGGCGGCGGAAATGAAGCGAGGACGGACGATTATTTGGATGCTTCTTGCGATTGGTGCCTTGGTGGGGGTACGGGCGATTTTGACGGCGCGTTATGGTGGGCGTTCGGCGCGGCTTGTGAGGGAATCGGTGTTGGCAGCATCGGCGGAGCGTGCGACGGGATTTATTGTGACGCGTGCGGGCGAGGCGCCGATTGTATTGGAGGAGGAAGAAGGGGTGTGGCGGATTTGTTCGCCGTTTGTGGGCGCGGCGGATGAGCAGGTTGTGAAGCGGATGGGGGATGCGTTGGCGTTTCGTGAAGTGGAAGATGCGCTTTCGGATTCGGAGTTGTTGCGGTTGGGGCGTGGGCGCGGTGATTTTGGTTTGGAGGTGCCGCATTTGACGGTGGCGGTGTGTGCCGCGGGAGTAACAAATGAGGTTTATTTTGGCGAGACGACGCCCGCAGGAACGAGTGTGTATGCGGCGATTGAAGGGACAGATTTGGTGTATGTGGTGCCGACGAATATTGTCGCGACAGTTGATCGTTGCGCGGCAGATTTTCGTTCGCGCCAAATTTTGCCTTCGCGGTTGTTTCCGGATTTGGCGGCGGTGAATGCGTTTGATGTGCGGACGCGGACGGGGGCGTTTGTGCGGCTTGTGCGTATGGGTGAGAAGTGGAAGATGGTTGAGCCGCGAGATGTGGTGGCTTCGGCGGCGCGGGTGCGTACATTCCTTGGGAAGATTTTTGCCGCGCAGGCGGCTGGATTTGTTTGGCCTGTTGGGGCGTCAAATGAAACGACGCGTTTGACGGTGGCGCTTTTGGCTGGGTATGGGCTTGATGCGGAAAATGAGATGACGGTTACGTTGCGAGGTGTGGATGGACGTGCTACGTCTATTTCATTTGGCAAGGAGGCAGGGCCGAATTTGGTGTATGCGCTGGTGCAAGGGGGCGAGGCGATTGTGACGCTTGCGGCGGATGTGAAGGATTGGACGCAGCAGGCGAGCGCGGCATTTTTGGATGCGCGGTTGTTTCCGTATGAGGCACGTGAGATTGCTGCATTTTCGCTTGCGGATGGTGATGCTACGTATTTGCTGTCACGATCTGCAAAAGGTGTGTGGCAGATTGATTCGCCGATTGTGGCGGAGGCTAATCAGGCGGTGGTTGATTCACTTTTGGCGAAGCTACTGTCAATGGATGCGACAGATTTAGAAGTGGGGGGAATTCGTGTGAGTTTGTCGACGAATTCTGAGCCAGTGGAAGTTTCGCGTGAGGGGGTTCTTACGAATCATCGGTTAGCAGATTTGCGTGCGAAGGAAATTTGCCGCGTGGAGGCGAAGGATGTGACGCGGTTGGTTGTGACGAAGGCGGGCGAGAAGTCGACGGCAATTGTGTGGGATGTGGAGCGCCGCGTGTGGAATGTGGAGGCGGCGGAGGCAGTGGGCGTTGCAGATGAACGTGCAATCGCGGCACTTTTTGAGGTTTTGAATCCGCTTACGGCTTCGAGCATTGTGTCAATTAAAGTTTCTGCCGCGATGTTGGGAACGTATGGGCTGGCGACGCCGCGTGTGACGTTGGCGTTGGACTTTGCTGAGAAGGATGCTTTGCGGCGGAATCTTCTTATTGGTAATTCGTCGAAAGATGGTTATTACGCGACGATTGGTTCGTCCGATGCAATTTTTATTTTACCACAAGAAACAGTGGAGCGCATCATGGCGCCTTTAGTGAGCGAGAAGGGCATGAGCTCCGAAAAGTAATTTTATAAATGAAAGGACATTGATATGTTGTTTGCAAATTCATTATGGGATGGTTTCCTGGCTTCGAACTTGACGGGCCAAGGTATTGTCTATGCGCAGGTTTTTGGCTCCATTTTGATGGTGGCCGCCATCTTTGGTAAGTGGAAGCAATTGAGTTCCTTTAGTATGGCGGTGCGGCGTTTTATCCGTGATTTTTCTACGAGCCATGACGTTCTTGATTATTATCTTAGCCGTCGCCCCAGCAAAGAAGAGGGGGGACTCGTCGGCATCTACGCGAAGTCTTGCGAACGGCTTCTTAAGCTTCTGACGCCCGATGTGCGTGCGCTTCTTGCGGGGCGTAGCACAGGCGGCGAAGAAGGCGGATCCGCGGCACTGACTGCGCGTGAAATTGAACTCGTCAAAGGCACATGCGAACATGCGCTCGATGAAGAAGAATTGCGCGTTGAATGGGGGATGGGCGTTATTGCGACGATTGTTGCGCTTTCGCCGATGTTGGGGCTCCTCGGTACGGTCTGGGGTGTTCTTGATGCTTTTGCGGAAATGGGTACGGCGGGTTCTGCAAATTTGGCCGCGATTGCGCCGTCCATTTCTGCCGCGCTCGTTACGACCGTCGTGGGCCTCTTGATTGCGATTCCAGGCGTCGTGTGTTTCAATTTGATAAATGCGCGAATTCGTAACTTGACGTCCGACATGGAAGGCTTTGCGGACGAGCTTCTCGGGCGCATTGCGTGTGAATTCCAGGGAAGGGCTGACTAACATGTCCAGACGTCGTCGCATGCGGGGCGAAAAGCCAAAAGCGGCCGTTGATATGACGTCGCTCATTGACCTCACCTTCCTCTTGCTCGTTACTTTCATCGTGACCTTGCCCGCCCTCGAACAAGGCGTTTCCATCATGTTGCCACAGGCCAAGACAGATACGCTTCCATCGAAGAACAACAAGGCTAATACGATTACGGTGGATGCGACGAACCACATTTTCCTCAACAACAAACCCACGACTCTCGTTGACCTTGAAGAATCTCTCAAGGCGATGGTCGCGGCAGATCCCGATGTGCCTGTCCTTGTGCGCGGCGATGAGCGTCTTGACTACGGAAGCGTGATGAATGTCGTCAAGGTTGTTTACCGGTGCAAGGTCCATCGTATGGCCCTCGTCACCGTTGATAAATAATAAAGGAGAATCGCGACTTGCTACTCGATGGAACAGAACCCGAAATGAAGTGCCCGAAAGTGTTCGGTGTGCGTAGCATCACGCTCGCCATCGCCCTGCACCTCGCTCTCTTCCTTTTCGCGTTTCTCTTCGCGACCGTCACCCGCAAGCCGAAAGAAACGACCATTCCAATTGACCTCACTGTCGTTGTTCAAGAAAACCTCAACGGCAACGAAGACGAACCGCCACCCCTCAAGCCGCCTACACCCGAACCACCCAAGCCCACGCCTCCTCCACCGAAACCCGAGCCCAAGCCCGAACCGCCTAAAATCAAGGACGACCCAAAAATTGACGCGGTCGAGAAGGTTACGGAAAAACCAAAGGAGAAAAAGAAAACTGCCGCGGAACTCAAGAAAGAAAAAGAGGAGAAGCGTAAGAAACGCCTCGAAGACATTCGTAAGCGCGGCAAAGAAGTCAAGGGCGATAAGCCCAAACCTGCCGAACGCCAACCCAATGGCAAGACGGGCAAGCAGACCCTTTCTGCCGCGGAAGTTCAACGGCTCCTCAATCAGGACTATAAACCAGGTCGCTCTGAGCAACTTGCCTCAAGCGAATATCAACGGTGCATCTCGCTCATTCGTGCCGCCTTCTATGAAAAATGGGATCGTCCGCCATGGACCGATACCTTGCGCGAAATGCATCTCTCCATCCAACTCGGTTCGGGTGGCCGCATTCTCGGCTATAAACTCATTCAAAGCTCTGGCGATTCACGTGCGGACGCCACCGTTCTCCAAGCTGCCTCGCTCGTTCATTCCGTCCGCGGTCTTTCTAACGAATTTATCTCGCAAAATAAAACGGTCACCGTTCGCTTCAAAGTGACACCACAATAAAAGGAGCCGTAATGTTTGCATCATTTCTTTTCCATCTTTTTTTCGCCGCGATTCCGCTTGCTGGCGTCACTGGCGAATTTCTCCAAACACGTGCCTTTTTTGATGCTAACAATGTCAAAGTTGGCGACCCACTCATTCTCACAATCGACTTTATCGGCGCGGCAGATTTTACTTCTCTTCATCCGCCAGCCCTTTCCAAAGTAATCTCGCGCACAGATTGGAAACTCGATGATGCCTCCGCCAAAACGGACACCTATCAAGACGCGCGCCGCCTGACCTATCGCGTGCGCCCGATGCGCGAAGGCGTCCTTTACTTTCCCGCCCTTGACTTCACTTACCTTGACTCAACGGGCGGCACGCGCACTGTGACCTCTAACCCCATCCCCGTCCACGCCAAAAAATCGTCTGGCGTCGTCGTCGCGGGAATGGCTCAACAAGATGAAACCCGCTTGCCCTCTCCACCGCCCCTCATAACCACCTTCAACACCACTGACCCCGACTTCGAATTCGCCTGGCGCCGAGCCTGCGCCGAGCCTACCACAAATGCCTTTGCCGCCTTCAATTTCCCCGCGGCAAAACTCAACGAAGCCCGTTGTGCCATCCTCGCTGGCGACTGGCGCCACGCCCTCAAACTTTACTCACGCCTCGAATGGCAAATCGGTCAAACGCCTGAAATCGAACGTGGCATCATCGCTGCGCTCGCCGTCCGTTATACGAATCCTTTTGCCGAACTTCCCGTCTGGCGTCAAGTTGGTCGTCCCATCCTTCGTTACGCTTGGCTTGGCCGCGCCGCCATCCTTTTCGCGGCACTTTCCATCCTCGCACTCCTCTATCTTCTCTTGCGCCGCGTTCTCCGCGCACTCGCCGCCCTTGCCTTGATTTGCGCCTTCTCGCTCCCCTCTCAAGCCCAAGGTCTCGACCCATTCAAAGAGTTCGACGAAATGATTAAGCAATCCCACCAACGAATGCAACAAGCCTTTGGTAGCGGCGGTATCAGCCTCTCCATGAACTTCGGCGACGAAGAACCTATGCCCACCACCAATCTTGTCATGACCATTCAACCTTCTAAACAAGATCTCCAAGTTGGCGAAAATTTTGAACTCATCTTCTCTCTTGAAATACCAAAGAACATAAATATGACTGGATGGTCTTATGAACCCCTTGATAAAATCCCATTCCTACATATCATTGGTCGCGCAAGCGCTTTGACAAATGGAATACCTTCAAATCCATCAAATGTCGTGAAACGCTTTTCTGTCCCGCTTCGCTTGGACGCACCTTTCAAAGATGAACTTCGCTTCGCTTCGCAAGCTTCTCTTCTCTATCGCACCGAACGCAAAATGGGTAACTCAAGTTTCGTCTCAACTCAAATGCGTACCGTGCAAATCCCTGTCGTGCCACTCGCGATTGATGTTCAACCTCTCCCAACCGCCAACCAGCCCGCCGACTTCTCGGGCATCGTCGCCAGTAATTTCCAGCTCACAGAAAAACTTGATCTCCTCGAAGTCGAAACAAACGATGTCGTCTCAATCTACTATCGTTTGCGTTCGGATGGCTACGTGCCATCTTCTTGGACCCCGCCCGATGTCGCCTACGAAGATTCACGCTCTGCCGATGGACAAGGCATTCGTTGGCGCCGCTACCTCGTCGCTGATGGAATTGCCGCGACGCCTTCTTTTCAAGTCTGCTGGTACGATCCCGAAAAGAAAGAGTATCGTCGCCAAACAGTCGGTGCCACACCCCTTAGTTATCATCCAACAACTCCCTAATCAGACGCTTGAACTTTTATCTCAAATATGGTATAATATCAACATCTTTTCGTTCACACATATTAGGTCTACTCAAAATGCAAAAGTTAGTTATCAAGGTTTGTGCCGCGGGAATGCTTCTTGCAGCAGGTTGTACGTCCGCTTTGAAGAGCGATGCCAATGTGCGCCGTCTTCCCATGAGCGTTTATCGCGACAAAATGAAAGCCGCCTGGATTGGCCAAATCGCGGGCGTCGCCTGGGGCGCACCCACCGAATTCAGGTATCAACACAAGATTATGCCCGCCGCCGACTGGAAAGCCTGGACGCCTAACATGATCAACAACGCCTTCGATCAAGACGACATCTACGTCGAAATGACCTTCCTCCATACGATGGAGCAGTACGGCTACAACGTCTCGCAACGCCGCGCCGCCATCGACTTCGCCAACTCCCAATACCGCCTCTGGCACGCCAACGCCGAAGGCCGCAACCGCCTGCGCGAAGGCATCGCACCGCCCGATAGCGCCAACCCACGCATCAATAAATGCGCCAACGATATCGACTACCAAATCGAAGCGGACTACTCTGGCGTCATCGCTCCAGGCATGCCTCAACAATCCATCCTCATGGGCGAAAAATTCGGCGGCATCATGAATTATGCGGACGGCAAATTCGGCGGCCAATTCATCGGCGCCCTCTATGCCGCGGCATTCTTTGAAACGAACCTCGTCAAAGTCGTCGAAACTGCTCTCATGGCCATCCCCGAAAAGTGCCGCTACGCCCAAATGGTCCGCGACCTCCTCAAGTGGTACGCCGAAGACCCCAATGACTGGGAAAAGACCTGGCTCAAAATCGATCAAACCTATGGCCACGAAGGCCCCTGCCCCAAACAGCCCGACGTCATCGAAGCCACCCTCAACGGCGCTCAAGTCGTCCTCGGCATCCTTTGGGGACATGGCGACCTCGACAAAACAATCGAGATTGCCTGCCGCGGCGGATTTGATTCCGACTGCAATCCATCTTCTGCCGCAGGCGTCGTCTTTGCCACAATCGGCTACGATAAGCTCCCCGCACGCTTCAAAGAAAAACTCGATTGCTCGCGCAAGTTTGAATTCGCGCCGTATAACTTCCCAGGCCTCGTCGCCGCGTGCGAAAAACTCGTTCGCGAAGTCGTCGTCGCCGCGGGTGGCCAAATCGTGAATGACCCTGTCGACGGTGAAGTTCTCCTCATCCCGAATGCTCCTGTCGTGCCACCCGCCTTTGAGGAATATCGCAATCCACCGCCGCTCGCAAACTCGCGCTTCACCGATGAGGAAATGAAGGAAATCCTCTTCAAACCGTGCCCCCACGAAGGCGCCCAGTCTGAACGTAAGGCCCAGTAAAAGCGAAGACGAAAGATGCAGAGCGCACGTGCAAGTGAAGAATTGAATCGCGCCAATAACGCGTTCGATAATAAGCTTCGGCCCTCGGACTTCTCAGGCTTCGTGGGCCAAGCTAAAATTCGCGACCGCCTTATGCTCGCTGTCCAAGCCGCCAAAGACCGCGGCGAATCTCTCGACCACGTGCTCTTCTCTGGCCCTCCCGGACTCGGCAAAACCACGCTCTCCTACATCCTCGGCGAAGCAATGGGTGTCCACGTCAAAACAACGTCTGGCCCCGTCATCACCAAGCCCGGCGACCTCGCAGGCCTCCTCACCTCGCTCGAACCAGGCGATATCGTCTTCATCGATGAAATCCATCGCATGGCCAAAACCGTCGAAGAATATCTCTATTCCGCAATGGAAGATTATGCCATCGATATCATGATCGATCAAGGCCCGAATGCACGCTCCGTGCGCCTTGAATTGCCGCGCTTCACCTTGGTCGGCGCCACCACACGTATCGGCCTCATCGCCGCACCACTCCGCGCACGCTTCGGCCTCGTCAATCGCCTCAATTACTATTCGCCAGAAGAACTCGCTGAAATCGTCACGCGCTCCGCGGCAAAATTGAACGTCGATGTGGACGCAGAAGGCGCGGCAGAAATTGCCCGCCGCTCCCGCGGTACCCCGCGTATCGCCAATAACCTCCTCCGCCGCGTCCGCGATTATGCACAGGTCAAGGCAGGTAACTTCATCACGGGCGACGTCGCGCGCGAATCTCTCAGCCTCCTCGAAATCGATCCTCACGGACTCGATGAAATGGACCGCAAAGTCCTCGAGGCCATCTGCGTCAAATTCAATGGCGGCCCCGTCGGACTTTCCACCATCGCCGTTTCCGTCGGCGAAGAGCCCGATACCATCGAAGAAGCGTATGAACCATTCCTGATCATGGAAGGCTACCTCGAACGCACGCCGAAAGGCCGTGTCGCCACGCCTCTTGCCTACACTCGCCTCGGCCTCGAAAAAGCCTAAGCTTTCGCTCTAACCTAAACTATTCAATTGTCAAAGATCAATGCTGTAACCAGCTTCTAATCCACTTTTCATGAAAAGTGGATTG
>CAVGIZ010000044.1:0-13253 GCA_963629255.1 Anaerovoracaceae bacterium | reverse complement strand
CCGCGGTTGTGACTAGAGAAGTCCGGCGGAGGTGAGGACTTTTTTTGTGGCGGTCGTCAGCGGCACTTTGTGCGGGTCTTGAAACGTGGCATCATTCCGCTTTCCTCGTAGAACTTTCCAATCGAGATGAAAGTGCGAAAAAGTTTGATGATGCTCGCCTGCCGCCTCCACACTTGGCAATTCCCACAGTCCCTTCAGAAGCCCTCCTTCTTTATTTTGCACAAGCAAAACCCGCCCCTTTTGATCGGCGAGAATCACCACCTGCGCCGCACGCCGCGGCAATTCTTTCTTCTTCGCCTTCGTCGGATAAGATTCAATCACGTCCCCCTTCTTCGCGGCACATTTTTCTTTCAATGGACACGCCGCGCAATTGGGATTCGTTGGCGTGCACACAAGCGCGCCCAATTCCATCATGGCCTGATTGAAGTCGCCTGGAACTTTTGCCGCGGCAATTTCTTGATCCAGTCGCGCGGCCAATTTGTTGCGTGCGGGGAGTTTATGAAAGTCATCCGCCAACATCCAATACCGTGCAAACACCCGCGCCACATTCCCATCCACAACCGAGGTCCTCTCCCCATTCAAAACGCTTGAAAGTGCCGCGGCCGTGTAAGGTCCAACACCCGGCACCTGTGCCCATTCCGCGGCACTTTTTGGCCAAGCCTTATTCGCGGCAATTTCTTTTGCGGCGCGATGCAAGTTGCGTGCCCGCGCATAATACCCCAGCCCTTCCCACGCCTTGAGGATGTCTTCAAGATTTGCCGCGGCGAGTTTTTCGATTGTTGGGAAGCGTTTCAGAAAGCGTTCATAGTATGGCAACACCGACGCATACGTCGTCTGCTGCATCATGATTTCGCTCAAGTAACACGCGTAGGGCGTCACCTTTTGACGCCACGGCATCGGGCGTTTATGGGCCGCGTACCAACGTTCCAAAGCTTGCGCGAGTGTTTTCATCCAAGCGCCGCGAGAATGCGCCGCGCCCATTCGCGTGCCTTTCCAAATTGGACGAATGAATAGCTTTCATTCGGCGCATGTATGCGGTCCTCCGCCTGACCCCACCCCACCAATAAAGGTGCCGCGCCCGATGCCTCACGCAAAATCGACACAACTGGAATAGACGCACCATCCCATTGAAACACGGCCCCGCGCGCATCCATCTCCTTCAAAACATCGTCCGCCAAACGAAAGATGGGGGACGCGAGCGGCAAGCGAAAGCCCGGTGCGCCACCTTGCACGTCTTCAATTGCGAGCTTCATCCCGCGCGGCACATGCGCTTCCAAATGTGCCCGCAAGGCTTCAATCGCGCCGCGTGGATTTTGCCCTGGCACAAGACGCAAGGAGAGCTTCGCAAGCGCCGCGCATGGGATGACCGTCTTCGCACCCGCGCCGCCATAGCCCGTATGAATGCCATTCACCTCAATCGTCGGTTCAAATGAATTGCGCTGGACAATCGACTTGCCCAATTGCCCGCCGCACGGTTCGCAACCAATGTCGCCTTCGTACGCCTTTTCATCCAGCGCCGCGCGTTCGGCCTCATACAATTCATCATGCGTGGGTGGTTCAATCCCATCGCGAAAACTCGCGACCGCAATCGAGCCATCGGGATTATGCAACGTCGCCAAAAGTTCGGCCATACCTTGCGCCGCGTTCGGTGCAATCCCGCCATATTCGCCTGAATGCAAATCGCGCGACGCGGCGGAAAGCTTGACCGTCATCGTCGCCATGCCCCGCAGGCCCGCCACAATCGCAGGCCGCAAATCTGCCGCGGCCGACGTATCGCACACCAGCAAAACATCCGCGGCAATTTTTCGCCGCAGGCTGGGCGCCAATTCAGAAAGTGCCGCGCTCCCGCTTTCTTCTTGCCCTTCCAGCAAAACTTTGATGGTCGGCACTGCGGCACTTTTGCCGCGCGATGAAATGAAATCGCGCACGCCACATAAAAAGGCAAACGTCTGGCCCTTATCATCTTGCGCGCCGCGGCAATACACGCGGCCATCGCGAATGGTCGGTTCAAACGGAGGCGTCGTCCATTCATTCAAAGGGTCGGCTGGCTGCACATCGTAATGGCCATAAATCAGGACGGTCGGCGCGCCTTCCGTGCCGCGGCGTTCGGCATAGACAATGGGCGGAGAAAACTTTTCGCTGATGAGTTCACCCGCGAAATCAAGCTTCTCCAGCCACGCCTTCAGCCACATCGCACATTGGACGCAGTCCCGAAGATGCGTGGGCTCCGCGCCCACGCTTTCAAACTTCAAGAGTTCAAAATATTCCTTCTGGACCGCGTCTTCCATGTGCGCTTAGGCCTTCTTCATTTGCGGGAAGAGGACGACGTCACGAATGCCATCGCAACCCGTGAGGAGCATCACCAAACGATCGACGCCAATCCCAAGGCCGCCCGTCGGCGGCATGCCGCATTCAAGAGCGGAGATGAAATCTTCATCAATCTTTTCGGTGTCTTCGCCCGCCTGATTCTCGAGCGCCTTGCGCTGTTCAAGCGGATCGTTCTGTTCGGTGTAGCCAGGGCACAACTCGCGCCCGCCCACGACAAATTCAAACACATCGACAAGCTTCGGATCATCCTTGCACGCCTTGGCAAGCGGCACAAATTCGTGCGGCAGGCGCGTCACAAACGTCGGCTGGCGCAAGTTCTTTTCGATGAGCTTATCGTAAACTTCGTGCGTCAGCATCAGCGTGTCGTGCACGTCATCGAGCTCCAGATTCGTCTCCGTTTCCTTGCCCTTGGCCTTGGCCTTTTCAAGCTGCGTTTCAAACGGAAGCTCAAACCAATCCGCGCCCATCAATTCCTTCACAAGGTCGTTATACGCCACGCGCCGATACGGCGGATTGAAGTTGATGATTTCCTTCTTTTCGCCATACTCAATTTCGCGCGTGCCAACAACCGTATCACACAAATGCGGAATCAAGCCTTCAATGATTGCTTCCATCGATGTGCGGTCGCCATACGCTTCATACACTTCAAGCACCGTGAACTCCGGATTGTGCGAGCGGTCAATGCCCTCATTACGGAAATCCTTGCCGAGCTCAAACACCTTATTCATCCCACCCACAAGCAAGCGCTTCAAATAAAGTTCCGGCGCGATACGCAAAACCATGTGCTGGTCGAGCGCGTTGAAGTGCGTCTCAAAAGGCTTGGCCGCGGCACCACCCGCCTGTGCTTGCAGAATCGGCGTCTCCACTTCATTGAAGCCCTTCGACCACAAATACTTGCGCGTCTCCATCAACAAGCGCGAACGCATGAAGAACCGATTGCGGCTTTCATCATTCGTCATCAAATCCACATAGCGGCGGCGATAACATTCTTCCTGGTCCGCCAGCCCATGGAACTTTTCAGGCGGCTGCTCGAGCGCCTTCGCCAGCATCGTCCATTCTTTCACAATCAAGGACTTCTCGCCCTTCTGCGTCGTGAACAAGGTTCCTTCCGCGCCGATGATGTCGCCCAAGTTCAATTGCTTGAACGCGGCAAAAGCCGTCTCGGAAAGTTCATCCCGCTTGAAGATCAATTGGAACTTATCCGTGCCATCATTCATCGTGGCAAAGTTCATCTTGCCCATGCGCCGAATCATCAGCAGACGGCCCGCAATTCGCACCGTCTTGCCTTCTTCAAAATGCGCACGCACGACCGCCAAGTCGTCGTGATCATAACGGCAACCATACGGTTCATAACCCATTTCCTTGAGCGCCTTCATGCTCTGGAGACGCTGCTCGCGATACTCGTTTGTTTCCATGGCGTATATTATACCATATTTTCGCCCACTTTGGTAGGGGGTAAAACGCGGCACTTTTCTCAGTACGAACGGCCTTCGCGGCGCGTGGAATAATTGTCAATCGCGTGTTGCAGGACCTTCTCGCCGCCCGGCGTGGGATAGTGGCCCGTGAAGTACCAGTCGCCCGTTGTGTCGGGGCAGGCCGCGTGCAAGGCGTCAAGCGTTTGAAAGATGACCGTCACTTGCGCATGCATGTCGGGGGGCGTGAGGAGTTCCGCAATCGCGGCAGAAAGTTTCTCAAGCGGAATCGCTTCGTAGGCCGCGCGAAGTTCATCTGGTGTCCGCGGCACTTTTCCGTCCGTCAATTTGAGCAAGGCTTTGAAGGCCACAAGCTCACCGAGAGAGGACATATCAATTCCATAGCAGTCGGGATAGGCAATAGGCGGAGCGGATGAAACGACCACGATGCGCTTCGGGCCCAGGCGGTCCAGCATGGGGAGAATCGCGTTCCTCATCGTATTGCCGCGGACGATGGAATCATCAAGGACGACGAGTGTATCCGCGCCGGGCATGACAAGCCCATACGTGACATCATAGACGTGCTTATAAAATTCGCGACGCGCCGCGGCATCCGCGATGAAGGTGCGAAACTTGGCATCCTTGACCGCGATTTGCCCAAAGCGAACCTTGCGACCCTCCGCGAGACCTTCCGTCCACAACGCTTCCAGGAGGCCGTGAAAAGCGACTTGTGCGGAGTTGGGGATGTAGCTAAAGAAGGTGTGTTCAAAGTCGTAATTGACGGCTTCCAAAATTCGCCGCGCGAGGGCGGCACCGAGGGCCTTGCGTTCGCGATGGATGTCCGCATCATTGGCCCGTGAGAAATAAATACGTTCGAAGACGCACGAGCGCTTTTCTGCCGCGTCCATGATCTTGACGAATTGGACATCGCCCGCAGGGGAAACAATCATCGCTTCGCCAGGCGTGAGTTCATTGACCTCAGCCGTTTCACAATTGAACGCGGCTTGAATCGCAGGCCGCTCCGAGGCAACAACGGCCACTTCATCATCAACGTAGTAGTAGCCCGGCCGAATGCCATGCGCATCACGAACAGCAAAGCTCCAGCCGTCCGCGGTCATACCACACAAAGTGAAAGCGCCATCGAGCCGCGGCAAAAGTTCGCGCAAGGCCTTGATGAGAATCTGGCCATGGTCACGTTCGCCCGCCATCTCCACATGCAACATGCACGAGGCCAGCCACTCGCAAATGAGGTAGCCATCCGCTTGCGATTCAGGGAACTTGCCAATGTCGAGATACGCTTGGAACATCTCGTGCGTATTCGTCAAATTGAAGTTGCCCGCAAGAAACAAAGTCCTCGAAAGCCGCGGCGATTTATGAACAAAGGGATGACAAAATGAAACGTCGCCCTTGCCATACGTCGCGTAACGCAAGTGGCCAAGAAAAAGCGTTTCGCCCAAATCGCGGCGCTTGGCAATTTGAGAGAGCAAATCGGCCAATGGATTTTCCACGGCCGACTTGAGGATGTGATACGCGCTCGTACCAGGTTCGGGCGTGAGCGTCAAGGCTGCCGCGCCCGCACCATCTTGGCCACGGTTATGCTGCTTCTCCAAAAGGAGAGAAAGCTTCGTGCCGCCAAAATCGCGCGTCGCGTATTTCTCTTGATAGTAGGCGGCGCCCTTACGCATTCGTAAGAGCGTCACCGCACATTCGTGTTTGATCGAGTCCGACATAGGGGGTACTTCCTTTTTCGGACGCCGCGCTTAGTACAAGAACAACATTTCCCTGTACTTCGGCAACGGCCACTTTTCATCCGCGACAATCTTTTCAAGGTTGTCAACGGTGGTGCGCAAGGCTGTCATTGCCGCGAGGATATCGGCCGCGGCAGATTTTGCAATGGCCGCTTCCAAGTCCGCGCACTGCGCCTTCATCGCGTCGAGCCCTGTGCCCAGTTTGACGAGGTCTTCCTGAATGCACGCCGTGCCCGATGCAATGCCCGTCGCATTCGCATTGACAAGTGTCTTGAGCGCGTGACGATATTCATCCTTGACGGCCGGCGCAATCAACGTGCGCGCCATATCAAGGGCGCAGTTGCCTTCAATGACAACCTTCGTGACGTAATCCTCGAGCGCAATATCATAGCGCGACGCCAATTCACGCGCATTGAAAACGCCCGCCTTTTCGAACATCGCAATGTTCTCCTTGACCGCAAAAGCCTTGAGCGCTTCGGGCGTTGTCGCGGCGTTCGGCAAGCCACGCTTGGCCGCCTCCGCAAGCCAGTCCGCCTTGTAGCCATCGCCATTGAACAGAATGCGCTTGTGGGTCTTGATGATGTCCTGCAGAATCTTCTGCAACGTCGAATGGAACGCTTCAGAATGCTTGCCAGGCTCAACTTTCCCAACGACGCCTGTCTTCTCCAATTCTGCCGCGATGCGGTTGAACGCTTCGCCCACAATCGTGTTCAAAACCACGTTCGGCGCAGAGCACGATGCCGACGAACCTGGCGCACGGAACTCGAACTTGTTGCCCGTGAACGCAAACGGCGAAGTGCGGTTACGGTCGGTCGCATCCTTCGGAAGCGTCGGCAACGTATCAACGCCAATCTTCATCGTGCCCGCATGTTTCGACCGCTTCGGTTCGCCCTTTTCAAGCTGCGCGATAACGTCCGCAAGCTGGTCGCCCAAGTAAATGGAGATGACCGCAGGCGGCGCTTCATTCGCACCCAAACGATGATCATTGCCCGCGCTTGCGACCGACGCGCGCACCAAATCGGCGTGCTTATCCACGGCCTCAATCACCGCGCACAGCGTCGTCAAGAAGATCGCGTTCTGGTGCGGATCATTGCCCGGATTGAGCAAGTTCGTGTCGCCATACGAAACGGACCAGTTGTTGTGCTTGCCCGAACCATTGATGCCCGCGAACGGCTTTTCATGCAACAAACACACGAGTCCATTGCGGTCCGCGACCTGACGCAACACTTCCATAACAAGCATGTTATGATCGCACGACAAGTTCAATTCCTCGAACATCGGCGCGAGCTCAAACTGCGCCGGCGCGACTTCATTGTGCCGCGTTTTCGCCGGGATGCCAAGCTTCCACAATTCCTTCTCGACCTCGTTCATGAAGTTCAAGATGCGCGAACGAATCGTGCCGAAATAGTGGTCCTCAAGCTGCTGATGCTTCGCGCTCGGCGCGCCAAACAACGTCCGCCCCGTCATCACCAAGTCAGGCCGCGCCAAATAAAACGCCTTGTCAATCAGAAAGTATTCCTGCTCTGGCCCCAGCGTAATCTTGACGTTCTCTTCTTCCTTGCCAAAGCATTTCATCAAACGCTTCGTCGCGGTGCTCAAGTACTGCATCGACCTGAGAAGCGGCGTCTTCTTATCCAAGGCCTCGCCCGTATACGCACAGAACGCCGTCGGAATGCACAAGGTCGCACCATTGCCGTGCCGCTTGATGAACGCCGGGCTCGTCGGGTCCCACGCCGTGTAACCACGCGCCTCAAAAGTCGAGCGAATGCCACCCGACGGAAAACTCGACGCATCCGGCTCGCCAACAATCAAATTCTTGCCGCTGAACGCCTGCACGGGCTGACCATCCTTGATCTCCAAAAACGCATCATGCTTCTCCGCAGTCGAACCCGTGAGCGGCAAAAACCAGTGCGTATAATGTGTCGCGCCACGGTCCATCGCCCAATGCCGCATCGCATGTGCCACCTCACCCGCAATCGAAGGATCAAGCGGCTGGCCGCCATCAATCGTCGCCAACAGCTTCTTGCACGTATCCTTCGAGAGATACTTCTTCATCGTCTCCCGAGTGAAGACGTCCTCGGCATAGCCGATGTCCTTGTCTTCAACCGTCGTCGCCTTGCAAGGCTCTGGAGCCTTCAATGATGCGACCTGTTTCGTTGCCGCGAGTCTCGCGCAGTTACTCATTTTGTTTGTCCTTTCGTTTCAGCAGCCCGAACCATTCGAACCGCCTCACGCCCAAACACTCAGCACAACCCGTGCCAAACCACACGTCCCCGCCCCTCACCCCCTAAACTGTACACACCATGTAAAACCCCCGCGGCAACTTTTCTCCCCGCGTAAGCAACTTCTCCCGCTCAAGCTCTTGCCTTCGACTGCTCAGAACGACTGGCTCCAGACCCCCCTCAGCGCCTTCCACGCGCGATTCCACCCGCGGCAAAATAATCACCAGCCCCACACCCCTATAATTCCAAATTCACCCCAATACACACCAAAATTCAACCTCTTATAAGTTCAATTCATCGAGCCTTTCCCCAGCCTTCACCCCAAACGTCAAGTGCATTTAGCAAAAAGGCCTACCCTTTTCACGAAAAAGGCCTCCCCTTTTTGTAAAAAAGGCCTCCCCTTTTTGGCAAAAAGACTACCCCTTTTGCCTAATGTTAGCCCTGGAAACACCTGACGTTAGGGGCTAACACACCTGACGTTAGCCCCTAACAGCCCTAAAATCTGCCGCGCCCCTCCCAAATACGCGCGCATTCACCTACTCTCTCACCCGATAGGCAGAAATCGAAGACGCCTTTTTCGTCACAGGGTCAAACTCAATAATCGCCCCTTCCAACGTACAAGGCCCCGTCGCAATCTCAAAACGCCCCGGAATGCCCGTCACAAACCTACGCGTCACCGGCGCAAGATCCCGCCCAATCGACGAAATGTACGGCCCCGTCATACCCAAGTCAGTGATGAACGCCGTCCCATTCGGCAACAGCCGTGCATCCGACGTCTGCACATGTGTATGCGTCCCAACAATCGCCGTCACGCGCCCATCAAAATAATGCGCAAACGTAATCTTCTCGCTCGTCGCCTCCGCATGAAAATCAACAAAAATCGGAATGTCCTTCGGCACTTCCTTCAGAATCTTTTCCATCGCCCGAAACGGACAATCCACGCTCTGCATAAAAACGCGCCCTTGCAAGTTGACCACAATAAACCGAAACGTCGGCATCGTCACAATGCGCCATCCCTTGCCCGGACACCCCTCAGGAAAATTCGCCGGCCGCACCACATTCTCAAGCGAATCAATCTGCCCCGCAAATTCGCGCTGCCCCCACGTATGATCCCCCAGCGTCAGCGCATCCGCCCCCGCCGCGCCCATCGCCTTCGCAAAGTCCGCCGTCAGCCCCGATCCATGCGCACTATTCTCCGCATTGACAATGATCGCATCAAGCCCCAACTCCTTCCTCATCCGCGGCATTTCCCGCGTCAAAATGGCCCGCCCGGGCGCCCCCACCACATCACCAATCATCATCAGCTTCATTCTTTTGTTACCTCTTCTTCAAAATTTGTATGCCCCGTTTCCTTCAGCCACGTCGCCGCTCCACGATCCCCATTCACCGCTCGCGACATCATCATCAACACCAACGCTTTGCGCGCATTCATCTCAACCCCGCGCCCCTTCGCATAACAATCCGACAGCAACTTCAGCGCCTCCACATTCTTCTGCAACGCCGCCTTACGCAAATACTCAAATCCCTTCTTCTCATCACGCGATTCCCCATCCCCCCTCAAGAGCGCCAACGCATAATTGAGCTGCCCATACGCATTCCCCAACCGCGCACTCCGCTCAAACCACTTCGCCGCCAAAACCGCGTCACACTCAATCCCTATCCCATCCCGATAAAATCCACCCAAATCATTCATCGCCTCCGTATGCCCCAAATCTGCCGCGCCCCGAAACGCCCCAAACGCCAAAATCGTATTCCTCTCGCACCCATATCCCCGCATGTAACACATCCCCAAATTACACATCCCATTCGCATCCTTCTTCAACGTCGCCTGCTTGAAACAATCAAACGCCGCGGCAAATGCTTGCGCCGTCTCATTCGTGTCCGTCAGCGCATTCGCCCCCAACGCACGCGACAATTGATACGCCCCCCACGCGTTCAACGCCTGCACATTCCCTCCATCCGCCGCCTTCTTCAAATACCCCAAATCATCCGTCTCCATCGACAGCAAATACCACGCCATCGCATTGTTCCGCTTCTCCGCCAGCTTCCTCACCTTCGCGCTATTCTTCAAATATTTCTGCCGCGTCTCCTCATCTAGCTCCACTTCCTTCGGCGCATTCGGCGCCAGCGACGCCAGCGCCAGCACGTACTGCTGCAACGCCCCTCCACGCGCCGCCTCCGCACGCACCACCGCCGCCGCCTCCGCATACGTCTTGTCACTCCCCGCCGCACGCAAATTGAGTAGCCGCGAAATCGCCTCAGCCCCTTCCATCGCCTCCACAGAAAGGACCGCGCCCAAAACTGCCGCGCTCAAACCTGCTCGAATCGCACCCTTCAGAGCGCCACCTCCGTCTCCTCTCTCGTCGCCATGTCCTTCATCCGCGCCACTCCCTTCTCCACATCGTCCGGACCCAAAAACACAGCCTTCGCCGCGCCACACGAATCCGCATGCGAGAAGAACTTCTTCGGCTTCTGATTCCTCAACGCCAAATTCACACTCTCACCCGCACGCCGCAACTTCGCCGCCAGCCGAAGCGCCGCATCCCGTTGCTCAGGAAACATAAACCCAACCGCAATCCCCTTCTTCGCCTTCGCCGCGTCCGCCCCCAGCCGCGCCTTCAAAAGCTCCGTCACCACCACATCGCCAAATCCAAGCCCCACCGCCGTCGCAGGCGCACCGCCAATCGTCGTCAGCAAATTGTCATACCGCCCACCACCAAAAATCGCACGGAACTCACCCTTCGTATCAAAACACTCAAACACAATCCCCGTGTAATAACTGAGTCCACGAATCACCGAAATATCAAACTCCAAGCAATCCGCAAACCCCGCAATCTCCGCCAAACGAAACAACTCCACCAACTCCGGACACGCCTCGTAACTCTTCGTATCCATAATCGCAAACGTCGCCTTCACATCCGCCTCGCTCAAGCCCCCATCCTTCAGCATCGCGGCAATTTCCTCATCTGGCATCTTCCCACGCTTGTCCAGCGCCAAAAATACCTGCGCATGCTTCTCCGCCGCAATCCCACTCTGCTCCAACAACTGTCCCAAAAACTTCCGCGACGAAACATGCACCTTGAAATCTGCCGCGGAGAGGCCCATCCGCCGCAGCGCATCGCACGCCGCCCCAATCACTTCCACTTCCGCCAGCACCGACTCTTCCCCAATAATGTCCACATTCCATTGATAGTGCTCCCGCTTCCGACCCTTCGTCATCCGCTCATACCGAAAACATTGCGCAATCGTCGTCCACTTCAATGGAAACGCCAACTCCTGTTGCCGCTGCGCCACCATGCGCGCCAACGTCGGCGTCATCTCTGCCCTCAACGCCAAATGCCGCTCCGACTTGTCCAAAAAGTGGTAAATCTGCTCGCCCACTTCTTCCCCAGCCTTCCGCGCCAAGAGCTCATAACTCTCCACCACGCACGCATCATACGGCTCAAACCCAGCCGCCTCGCCCGCCGCACGAAACGCATCAAACACCTTATTCCGCCAAACCATGTCCTCAGGATAAAAATCCCGCATCCCACGCGGCGGTTCAAAACTAATCTTCTCGGCCATCTTCTTTACCTCTCAATTGTTCACAATCAACGCGATAAACACAAGGTCCACCTTCCCATTCTCATTGCTAATCCCATGCCCACTGCCATCCGGCGTCCACGTCACATCCCCAGCCTTCACAACGCGCTCCACCCCATTGTCCTCATACACGCCTTCGCCCGACAAAATAAAATAACTCTCGCCATTGCCATGATGCTCGTGATGCCCCAGCGAACACCCCGGCGCCAACGTCACACGCGCATACAACCCATTCTTGTCCTTCAAAATCTCGTCCCCGAGAATCTTCTCGATCTTCATCTTCCCCTTGCCACCACAAGGCTGATCCCAATAAACAACTTCCATTTTAGTCCTCCTTCGTAATAAGTCCCGTGCGTTCATCTACGCCCAGAACAATGTTCATGTTTTGAATGGCGGCGCCCGATGCGCCCTTGCCCAAATTGTCAAACCGCGCCACAAGCACCATCCGCTCCTCCGTGCCCGTCACGCCAACCTCCATATCATCGCGCCCCGCATACGCCGCGCTCGAAACCTTCCCGCCTTCTTCCTCCCCCATCTCCGCGGCAAATCTCACCAGCCCCGAACCCCCATAATACTCACGATACACCCTCTTCACATCCTCCATCGTCCCCGCAACATCCGCCCCAAATAACGGTATCATCGTCTCCATCCCACTGTACGACGGCACAATGATCGGACAAAACACCGGCGCCCCCTCAAGCCCACAAACCTTCACCATCTCCGGCAAATGCTTGTGATTCTGCCCAAGCCCATACAGCCGCCCGCCCTGATGCAACGCCCCCGCGGCACTTTCATACTCCGCAATCATCTTCTTCCCGCCTCCCGAATACCCAGTCAGCGAAAATACACTCATCGCGGCACTTTTCTTCAAAAGCCCCTTCTTCACGAGTGGCTCAATCAATGCAATCATCCCACTCGCATGACACCCCGGATTCGCAATCCGCTTCGCCGCACGTATCCTCTCTCTGCGCCCTTCCAATTCCGGAAACCCATATTCCCAGCCATCCAATACCCGATGCGCCGTCGACGTATCAATCACCACCGTTCCCGCATTCTCAACCATCCCCACCGCCTCACGCGCCGCATCATCTGGCAAACACAAAAATACAATATCCGCCGCGTTCAACGCCTCTCGACGCGCCTCCACATCCTTGCGCAACTCTTCAGATAATACGCAAAGTTCTATGTCCCGACGCGCCTCCAAACGCGACCGAATCCTCAGCCCCGTCGTCCCCGCCGAACCATCTATAAACACTTTTTTCATAAGCGCCTATATTATACCATATTTCCGCCGCGCTTTCAATCCCCATCCGCAAAAATCCGCCGCGCCCCACTTCCTCCCCCCGCGTAAGCTCCTCGCCCCCAATGCCTTCCCTTCGCGAAAGCAACCTAAACAAACCCACCTAAATGCGTCCATCCTTGCTTCCGCCCCAAAAGCCCCGCACAACCTTCGCGGGGGCGCACCATCTAACCACTGTCCCTAGTTTGATATCATCATCCGCCACTAAGTTTGTCCTGCCTTCGCAGGGGCGCGGGGGCCGCAGGTCCCCGTTGTCATTGTTTCCCAACTTCTCGGGTATTTCCCTTCGCGTAAGCAACCTAAACAAACCCACCTAAATGCGTCCATCGTTGCTTCCACCCCAAAGCCCCGCCCAACCTTCGCGGGGGTGCGGGGGCCGCAGGTCCCCGTTGTCATTGTTTCCCTACTTCTCGGGTATTTCCCATCGCGAAAGCAACCTAAACAAACCCACCTAAATGCGTCCATCCTTGCTTCCGCCCCAAAAGCCCCGCACAACCTTCGCGGGGGCCACTCCATCTAAACTTGCTTCACTGGCTGGCATTTTGTCATTTGCCACTAAGTTTGTCCTCACCTTCGCAGGGGAGCGGGGGGCGCCGCCCCCCGAATCCTTGGGTCGCACCCTTGTCCTGTGCCAAAAGCGCCAGCTTTTGGCAAACCTCCA
>CAVGIZ010000043.1:0-13323 GCA_963629255.1 Anaerovoracaceae bacterium | reverse complement strand
TTTGCCAAAAAGGTTATACCTTTTAAGCGAAAAGGTTATACCTTTAACCTAAATTTCCCCCGTAAACGACCTGACGTTCCCCCGTAATCACCCTGACATCTCCCTATCTCCCACCAAATCTGCCGCGCTCAGTGAACATTATTCACCCCGATTCGCACCCCGTAATCACCCGACCGCGGCATTCTCTCGCCGCTTGCGGCGAAGAATGCCGCTTCTGGGATTAGGGGGGTCGAGGGGGGATAAGGGTGCTTTTTATTCGCTGCGGACGGTCCGCCGCACCCTTAGTCCACCCCTCGGGGCATCCAGTTCCACCCCTCGCTCGCGCCACCCCTCACCCCGCCTACTTCGCCAATTTGATTTCAATCGGCTCGAAGCGGTCGGGGTTAGTCGCGCGGCGCCAGATCTTATCGGCGTATTCATCGCTATAGTAGCGATCCGTCTCCGTGCGATCGCGGCGTCCATTATAGCGTTGCAAAGCTTTCGGCCAACCATCAAAGAATCCTTTCGGCCTTAATGCCGCGGGACGCGCCGCGGCAGAAAATCCCTTCCTCGAAAGATACATAATCGCCGCTTTAACATTCGTTTCAATCTTTCCTTCATTACGCTTCGCGGGTTTCGCTAATCCAACGAGTTCCTTCTCCTTGCCCCAGTCGCCTGGCACATTCACTTGCAACGGATCCACCTCCCATGCCGCGCGCGATGACTTCCCATTGCCACCACTTTCCTCAATCATGTGTGCCTTCACCAAGGCTGGAGTCAAATCCGCAATCTTCGCCGCCTGCTCAGCCGAGCCCCCGCACCACGCCGCCTTATTCGCATTGAACTCCGCCACCAACTTCGCAATCAGCGCATCATGCTTCTGATAGCGTGCATCCTCAAACCCACGAAAAATCGGCAACCCCTGCACCCCCGCACTCTTCCGCGGCGGCCGCGTCACCGCCTTCTTCCCTTGCTTCGTAATGTATTTCGCCACCCACGCCTCAATCGCATGAACCGTCTTCATCTCTTCATCCGTCACAAAGCGCCGGTCAATATAAAGTTCGCCCCACTCATCAAACGTGAAATCGCCGAGTCCCCCGACATCCATCGTATACCTTTCCGCGGCCGTCGACGCCGGCACTTCCGCAATCCCCCGCGCCGCCAACTTCGCCGCGTGCGCCTCCTCACGCGCCTCCGCATTCTGCCAAATCTCAAGCGCCTTCAACGCCAGCGGCACCGCCTCCGCCAATGCCGCGGGATCCAACTCCAACGCAACCGGCTCCGCCTGCACCGCCCCCACAAAAAGTGCCGCGCCCAGCACTACCCAAAATCTGCCGCGCCTCATTTCGTCCCCCGAATCACAAGCCGCGACGCCCCCGCACGCCCACCCAACTCAGGCGCATACATCGCCTCCACCACCGGCCCTGGCAAAACAAAATCACCCGCCGTAATCACCCGCACCGGATAGTAAAACTTCACCGTCTCGCCCGCGGCAAAATCAACCCGCTTCGAAAATACCAGCATCCGATCATCCCGCGCATCCGAACGCAACACCCAATCATGCGCCTTCGCCTCAAACCACGGATACAGCGACGGATCAATCGCCGAATGCACCGGCTCCAAACACCCCGCAAACAAATCCTCAATCACCAAATCCCCAATCGTCCGCGCATCCTTCGACGTAATCGAAATCTCCGCAAACAACATCTCCCCCCTCTGCAACTTCTCTACATCCGCAACCGTCCCCTCCGGCGTCAAAAACCGCCGCGTAATCGCGAGCCCCCGCGCCTCATTCGTCACCGACCCCGCCTCGGGCAGACTAAGCCGCTTCCACGAAATAAACGCCGGCACATCCCCCACATTCACAAGCGCCACATCATTCGTCGTCGCCACCTTCTCAGCCTTCCCAATTTCCAACTCCCTCACCTTCCCCGACGCCTCCACAAGCTGCACCTTCGGTGTCCCTTCCTTGAGCGGATGATGCCGATAATACGCCCCCAGCGCAAGAAGCGCATGCGCATTCTCTTCCGTCGTCCCCCAACTCAAATTCGCCGGCCGCCGATTCTTCAATAGATACTCCACCAGCGGCAAAATCCGCGCATCCTCTGGATCCAACTCCAATAGCGCCAGCACCGTAAACGCCGCTTCCTTAATCGACCCCGGCGCCGTCAAATCCGCCAAAAGTGCCGCGGCCCGCGTGCGATCCTGTATCGCCACAAACGCCCGCGCCAATCGCGCCCGCGCCAAGAGCGACAACCCCGCCCTCTCATCATACAAACGGAACATCCGGTCCTTATTCGCCTGCCCGGCGAGCGCCAACGTGTGGCACGCATACGCCGAAACATTCGTCTCACTCGACATCGCCCACCTCTGCAAAAATCCCATCACACGCGCCTTCGCATTCGCCGTCATCGCTCGCCCAGACCTCTCCGCCTCCACCAAGAAATGCGCCGCGTAAAGCGACACCTCCTGATTCCACGGCGCATAATTACTATCCGGCCACATCACAAAATCATTCGCGCGAATCATCGATTCAACCCGCCTCACCCCCGCATTCACATACGCCTCGCGATCCCCTTCCTTCGCACTCCCAACCGCCGAGAAAATCCCGCCCGCCGTAATCAACGGAAAAATGCGCGACGCCGTCTGCTCCAAGCACCCATGCGGATACTCCGCCAGCCACTCAAGCGACGCCGCCAACTCCGTCAATTGCGACTTCCCCACCGTCACCACCCTCTTCAACGGCATCTCACTTCCGCGGCAAATTTCCTTCGCCCCTGGCTCCAACCTCACGCATCCCGCCGTCTCGCGCCACGCCACCGCCGGCCGCACCGGCACCTCAATCTCGCTCACATGCTTCTCGCCAAATCCCTCCGTCACAAACTTCGCCACCATCTGCCCCGGCCCCCGCGGCGCCTCAACCAAAAACGCCAACACCCGCGTCTCCTCCTTCGCCATCTCAAAACTGCCGCGGAACACATTCGTCGCACACGTAACCTCATACTTCACCGCGCCCGCCGTACCACTCCGATTCACCAGCGGCAACGTCAATTCAAACACATCCTTCGGCGCCACAAACCGCGGCGCATCCGCCTGCATCACGAGCTTAGGCACAACCTTGCATTGCACCGACTTCGCCCCCGTCGCCACCCCTGAATATACGAGCGCCGTCACACGCACTTCCCCAACAAACTCAGGCAACTCAAACTCAACCTTCGCCTCGCCATCCTCAAGCTCAATATCGCGCTCCCACTTCGCCAGCGGCTTAAACCGCCGCGTCGGCACAGGACTCACCCGCCCCAACATCTCCGCACCAAAACCGCCGCCCGTCTTCACACCGCTCGCCTTCACCGCCTCCATATCAATCGGCAAAATCATGTTGTACAAATCATACAGCCGCAAACCCTTCGACACGCGCGACTCCGCAAAATATTCAACCGGATCCGGCGTCCCCTCGCCCGTCAACAAATGAATCCCCTCATCCACAAGCGTCACCACCGCACGCGTCGCACCCGGCGCCTTCACATCCACCTTCACACGCGACCCCGCCGCCGACATCTCAACTTTCGCCGCGACCCCCACGTCCACTTCAAACTCCTTCGGCCGCACCCGCAGCACCATCTCCCCATGCGCACGCGCCGCCACATGCTTCACATTCTCTAGCGCCGACTGCACCACCACAATCGACACATTCACATCCGGCGCCCACCCCGCCTCCACCGGCCGCAACTCAACCTCGCTCGTCACATTCGTCAAATTCAACACCTGCGTATACAACACCTTCTCCCTCATCACCGTCAAAAGTGCCGCGCCCACAAACGGCGACTTCACCACCAGCCGCGGCACATCCCCCACGCGATACGCCGCCTTGTCCGCCGCCACCGTCACCTTCGTCACATCCCCCAACGGCGCGCGCATCTCATCATCCCCCCACTCGCTCGCATACACCTTCCGCCCAAACTCGACCCCCGTCGTCTCATCCCTCAACACCACTTCATACTCGCCACTCTCCCCAATCGGCAACTCCACCTCCGTATCCTCCGCCACCTTCGTAACAACCTTCACGTCCCTCTTATACGGCACCTTCACCGTCTCGCAATCCCACGTATCCCATCCCCCACTCGTCTGCCGCCGCGTATACACATACTCAACCTTCTCAATGTCCAACACCAATTCCTTCGCCTCACCAAGCCTCGTCCCATCACTCTTCACACACGCCACCTTCACCTTCGGCCGCCCACCCGTCAACTTCATCCACGACCCCATCGTCGACCCAATATAATACGGGTAATGATGCAACACAACACTCTTGCGCGCCGTCGCCGGCCGCCCACCATCTTCAAACACCGTCCCCTGTCCCGTCGCCTTCACCGCCGCCTTCGGCAATCCCTTCGATGCCCACATCGGCGCGGCAAATTTCACTCGTCCCTTCTCATCCAAACGCCCCGCCGCCAACGTCCGAAAACTCGGCTTCAAACCCCGCATCTCATTCCCAAAATAATACCCCTTCCAATCCGCCGGCGCAAACGCCACATCCTCAAACACAACCGCACCCTCACACGCAAGCCCACGCCCAGGCGCCCCATACAAATGCTCCGCACTCACCTCAAACACAAAATTCGACGGCGCACATCTCTCATCCGCCTCCACCGCCACCCGAATCTGCGGCGGCGCAAATTCCTCTACCTTAATCTGCCGCGCACCCAACAACTTCCCATCCTTCCCAGGCGTCCTCACCTCAATCTTCCACACCCCACTCGGCAACTCCCCAGGCACACTAAACCCACCATACGAAATCCCGCCATCCTCATTCGCCGTCAACGTATCATACGCATAAACCTTCTCCGTCGGCGACACCAAACTCACCTTCACAGGAAACGCCCGCGGCGCTTTCCCCGTCCCATCCCTCAAAATCGCCTGCATCAAAATCTTCTCGTCATGACGATAAATCCCACGCTCCGTCCACACAAACGCATTCACCTCATTCGTCGCCAAATACTCCCCCGCGCTCGCCATCTCCTCAGACTCCGCCACCTTCGTCCGATCCCTCAACGAAATAAACGACATATCATCCGGCGCAATCGCCACCACCGCAAACGCCTCACCCTTCTTGATGCGCTCCATCTCGCACCACCCATTCGCATCCGTCTTCGCCCGCCCAATCAATGTGTTCGCCTTCGTGTACACCTCAAGCCACACATCACCCCTCGGCTTCCCCGTCGTCAAACTCGTCACCCATATCCCCAAATTATCACCATCCAATTCCCTCACACTCAATCCCAAATCCGTCACACACACCATCCTCCAACGCTCGGGATTCACATCCTCCCCCCAACGTCTAACCTCCCGCCCCGCAATGTGCGCCTCCACCAAATAAATCCCATTCGCCGCCCCATCATCATGCACCTTCAACACAAACGAACTCATCTCCTTCTCATTCCGCTTCGCCGCGCACGCCACCACATTCGTCTCCGCCTCCCCAGAAAGTTTCCTCAAGTCAACACAATCCTCAAGCTCCGACCAATACCAATAACAATCCGCATCCCTTCGCAAAATCTCCACCACATTCCGCGCCTCCACCCGCCAAATGCTCGTCGCAATGTTCGTCACATTCATACTCTCAAATCGAATCGCCCTCTTTCCATACGGCGGCAAATATCTCCCCTTATCCGCAAACGCCACATACCCCTTACGATCCTTCCGCACAAAACTATACTCAACATCTTTCCCCAACGCCGTCTCCTCATCCCACTCCGCACCATAACACGCCAAACCCTTCCGCACGCGCACCATCACATTCGTCCCATACGCAAAATCCCCTCGCACCAATATCCGCGGTCCCCTCCCAATCGGCTCATAACTAATCGACGCCACTCCCCTCGCCATCGGCCCAACTTCCACATACCGCCGTATGTCCTCCATCGCCGGACGCTCCGTCAACTCAATAACCACCGTCACACTCTCCCCATCATCCCTATGAGAAATCTTCTTCACTTCCATCTTCATCTCTTCCTCAGCCTTAGGCCACGAAGAAGACGCCTCCACCGCGGCACTTTCCTCCACACCATTCTCCACCACATTCGTCTCCACTCCACCGCGGCACTTTTCCGCACACAAAATCGCCACCCCGTGCGCCTTCTCATAGCACCGCACCTGAGTATACAACCAAATAAATGCCGTCATGGAGCTAACCGCCACAACCGCACACAACGCCACAAAGGCCCTCTTTCCACCTTGAACTTTCATGCCCCATATTATACCATATTTCCCCTTCATACGCTAGCACAATTTTCAACTTTTTTCAACTCCCTTCCAGCCCCCTTCCCCGCGCGTAAGCAACCTAAATAAACCCACCTAAATGCGTCCATCGTTGCTTCCGCCACTAAGTTTGTCCAACCAACGCGGGGGCGCGGGGGGCGCCGCCCCCGTTGTCATTGTTTCAACCCCGCCCCCGCAAATCCACCATGCCTAAGAATTAATGCGCTTCCAATTCCAAAATGGAAATGCCGTATGTGGTCATACGGGAAAGCCCCGTCAACCTCACAAAGCGCAAAGCTTGCCGCGGCCAAGTAATCTCATCCAAACTCGGACTCTTCACTTTGTGCCGCGCCACCAACGTCTTCCACGTCTTGCCATCGCTCGACCCTTCCACGCGGCACTCCTTCGCCGCGGCACTTTCCCAGCGCACCACCAAGCTTGACACATTCCGCTTCTGCCCAAAATCAAGTTGAATCCATTCCCCATCTTGATGCGCACTCCCCCAACGCGTCCGCAAATTCCCATCGACCGCATTCGCCACCGCAAGCCCCGCATTCTCCTCACTACTCGCCGTCACCACCGCCAGCCGCGCCAAATTGACCTCATCCTCCTCCACCGCCTCAATCGTCGCCACCGCCTTCTTCTTCCCCATCTCAGCCGTAATCGTATACCGCCCCGCATTCATCGCGGCAAATTTCCCCTTCTCATATTCCGCATTCTCCAAATCAGAAACCTCAACCCGCACCTTGTCAATCGGAAACGGCCGCCCAAATTGATCCACCGCCTCCAGCAAAATCTGCCGCACCTCCCCCACAATCGCAAGTGTATCTTCAGGAATAAAACGCAGCCGCGCCAATCGCGCCTTCGGCATCGCCCCACGTTTCGCCCCCGTCCCCTTCTTTGGCCGCCCCTGATAGTGGAATTCTAATTCCTTTTTCTTCCCTTCCTGACCCGACACCGTCATACAATTTGCCGCGGCCACCATCTCATAAACACTCTTCCCTTCCCCATCAAAAAAACTCACCTTCCGCGGCACTTTCCCCGCATTGTACACTACATACGTCCGCGTCCCATCCGCCTTCCGATACGCCCGCGCACTAGCCTCCGTCGCCCTCACCGTCCAATCCAAATCCCCATACGCCAAATGACTCTCAATCGCCCAATCCGTCATGTGCGCCGTATCCGCATTCTCCACAACTCCCCTCTTATCCTTCGCAAGCGCGGCAAAAATCCTCGCCGCCTCCTCCGGATTACTCCGCTGCAAATAACTCAACAAAACATTCCCCAGCGACGCATCCCCAAGCTCGCCCTCCCATCCCGAAATCTGCTTCGCCTTCCACATCGTCTCATAATCCCATGCGGCAAATTTCTTATCCTCGCTCAAATAATCCAACATCGGCGTATTCGGCAACCACTGAATCGCATGCATCCACACAGGGTCCCCACTAAAGTACGTCCACCACCCCACACCATGACACGTCAAATTCGAATTATACGGATGACGATATTTCGTATAATCAATGTTCCGCCTCCCTCGATCAAACCAATACTCCGCCGTTCCACGCGCCTCCGTCACCCAACCAAAAATCCCCGTATCCCGCATCTCCTTGTCCCCCAACGCCACACCCAACAAATATAACGCCCCCCAACTCTGCATCGCCTCCGACGACGACTCCTGCCCATTCCCCCGCTCGCTCCCAAGCCCACCCGCAAACGAATGCCCCGCCCACAAATCAAACGTCCGCATAAATGGAAACCTCGTCTCGCCCCTCTCCCAACACGCATAATCCTTCGCAATCAACGTCAACATCGGCCCATACTTTTCCTTGAACTCCTCATCCTCCAAACACAGCAGCGCCCCCGCATAAATGAAATACCCATAATGGAAATGATGATCATTGAACGTCTCCGAATCATAGCTCGTATTCTCCCCAACAAGCCCACCCCACCGCGGCACATACGAAAAATAAAACTCCTCTTCCCCAACATCCCACGTCAACCAATCCTCCAACGTCTCACGCAACTTCTGCCGCGCCTTCTGATAACTCTCACCATCCTCCAATTCCCGCGCCGCCATCATCGCAAACGCCATCTGCAACAACCCCTTCCCGCCCCAATACGTATCCTTCCCAAACGTCCCCTTCTCCGCATACGTCTTCACCAACCTCTCCAAAACCGCCGCGTTCTCCTTCGGCGGCATCGCCCAATACGGCACCAACCCCGGAAACGTCTGCACAATCTTCAAATCATTCCCCTTCGCAACTTCCAACTTCCCACGCGGCGTCGCCCAACTCAAATTCCCCACCGTCTCAAACTGCGGCATCGTCCCATTCAAATGATGCGGCAGAAATCCTTGCAACACCTGCGCCGCACCACCCTCCCCACGCAAATCCTCCGCCTCCACATGAAACGTCGTCGTCACACACGCCCCCGCCTCATCATACGCCCAATCCATCCGCGTCGACCGCACACACGCCGTCGCAAAACTCGCCATCTCCTCAAAACTGCCGCGCTCCGGCAATAGCCCCACCACCATCCATCCATCCGCCTTCGGAAACTTGAGCGTCCACCCCTTCGCCGCATCCCCCGCAACCACCGTCCCCTCCGGATACCACACGCCATACAAATCCTTCCCCACCTTCACAATCATCGCCGCGCCACCTCCCACACGCTCCACTTCCACCTCGCCCCCCGCCGCCTGCAACATCCCCACCAAACCCTTATACTCAATCCACGTAAATGGCACCCCATGCGCCAACGTCGCCCTCATCCGCCGCGCCGTCACATCATCCTCCAAAACAAACTCAACATCCCAATCATGCCAATCCTCAACCCTCGCCACCACCGGCACAAAATCCGCCGCGCCACACATCACAAAACTCGCCGCGTCCATCTCCGTCCCATCACGATTCCACTCCCGCGGAAAACTCACCTTCACCCCCTTCGCCTCTCCCCGCACGCACCCCGGATACGCCCACAAATCCCCCGTCCACTTCTCCACCAACGCCCGCGTCCACCAATCATTCGTCGGCTTCGCCACACCCTCCTTCCCCTTCACAACATAAATCGACCGCTCCTGCATGAACAAACTTTGGTCACCCTTCTCCGGATGGTCAATCGTCTTCGCCTTTTCCCATGGCGTGAACGACGCATACGACCCCGCCCCACACGGCACAATCTCCTGAGCGCGGCTCATCCCCACACCCACCAGCGCGACCGCCAAAATAAGACTAGTCCGCCACATATTCAATATCATCCAAATAGAATGTAAACGGCTCACTCTCGCACGTCAACGAAAAACCAAACCCCGTCTTAATCTGCGACAAATCCAATCCATCAAGCGCAATCCGATACCGCGTCCATTCCTTCTTCAAAATCACATTGTCCAACTTCGCCTGCGCCGAATCCGCAAACTTCGCCTTCTTATCAAGCCCGCCCATAAAGAACGAAACCTTCTCGCCACCCTTCTCTCCACGCGCCCAAAATACCAGCATCCCCGCCTTCGACAAATTCGCACCACCCGCTTTCTCTCCCCAATCATTCGCCGGATCTTGCCAAAATATCCCCGCCCATCCATAATGGTCCAAATAATCAATCTTCATACACGTCGCACCCGAATGCGCCTTCTCCCGCCACGCCTCATTCACCTTCAACGCCCGCGTATGCCCCATATACCCCGACGCATACCACTTCCCCTTCACCCCATCCTTATACACCGCATACGGCATCGCCACCGCCTTCAATTCCTTCTTCGGCACCGCCCCGCCAACACGTATCGGCCAATTCGCATACGCCGCATTTCCCTTCCCATCCATCACCGTGCAATACAGCAAATACACGCCGCCCCCCGGCATCTTCACTCTCACCCGACTCGTCCCCTGCCCAGCCACAATCGCGCCTTCCCATCCTTCCGGCAACGCCAGCCCCGTCCCAATCGTATCGTAGTCCCCCGTATCACTCAACAGCTCCCACCGATACACCAACTTGTCCCCATCCGCATCCTTCGCCTCAATCGACGCCTCCACTTCCTCCGCGGCACTTTTCAAATCATCCGCACTCACCTTCACTTCACCCGTCGTCGGACACCGATTCCCAACCTTCACAACTCCCCACGCCGCCTGCACCGCCTGCACGCTCGCCAATATCGAACCATCCCTCAACAACATCCCATGCCACGTCGGCGTCGACTCCACCTTCCATCCCCACGTAAACGCATACGCACCCAAACAAAATTTGCCGCGCTCACCCGCAATACTCTTCTCATACGCCGCGGCAAATTGCGCACCCTTCTCCGTCGACGTCGGCTCCAACGCGAGCCCCCAACTCGTCTTCGGCCCTTCCCAACTACCGCGCGCCCCATACTCCGTAATCACATACGGCCGCGTCATCCCAGCCTTCCGCCAACGCTCTCCCAAACTCGCCGCCCCTCCATAACTATTAATCCCAAAGAAATCCAAATTCGGCACAAGCGTCTTAAACTCCTCAATCGTCGCATCCGGTATCTCCGCCACCACCGTCGTCACAGGATGATTCGGATCAATCGCCTTCACCTCTTTCGCCACCTCATTCACAAACGCCCACATCTCCTTCCGATGCGGATTATTCATCTCCATCTCATTCCCCAACGCCCAACACAACAAATTCGGATGATCCTTCACCCGCCTCACCGTCGCCAAAATCCCCTTCCTCGTCTCCTCCTTCGCCGCCTCATTCGTCCAATCAAATCCATGCTCCACATGCCCCAACCAAAACCCACACATCACCGTCAAATCATTCGCCGCGGCAATCTTCAATTGCTCATCAATATCCCCGTCTCCCCACGTCCGAAACGAATTCCCGCCCAATTTCTTCAGCAGCGCCTTATCCGCACCACCGCCCGCGCCCCGAATAAAATAAGGCTTCCCATTGCGTTCCAATCTCCACGCCCCCGCCTTGCCCACAACCTTCACAACCGACGGCGCGGCAAAACAACTCGCCGCCGCCACCAAACTCATCACAAAAATAATCTTCTTCATAATCTCACCTTTTTCTGTTAGCACTGATGACCTCTTCTGTGCTGGACCAAAACCCTCCAAACCTGTTCCATGCCTGTTCATCGCGAAGCAAGCGAAGGCGTTAGCCGAAGCTTCTTTGTTAGGCTCGGAGTTAAAAAACCTAAACCTCAAAACGCCCCTTTCCTCACTGAATCCTTATACACATCGGCGGCACATTCCACGACCTCACACGCGTATCCCCAGCCGACCCCGTCACCGCAAACGCCTTCCGAAACGCCTCCGCATCCTCAAACGCCACACCGCCAATCCTCAAAAACCCACCCAACTTCTCATACGCATTCGCCGGCGTAATCGCCTCATTCTGGAACAGTAACTCCACCTTCGCCCCTTCCGGAATATTGATGTAACTATTCTCAGGCGCCGTCGCCGCCGTGAAAATCCCATTCGTCGCCGCCGTCGTAAACGTCCACTTCCCACTCTGAATCGTAATCGCGCCCTCCGTCGCCATCGTAAAACCACCAAACTCAACATTCCCACGCGTCCCCAAATCCGTCCCGCCATTCAACTTAATCCCACCCAAATTCCGATTCAACGCCTTCTCACCATACGTGAAATTCGACACCCACGTATTATTCATATTGCCCGACAAATCAAGCGTGTCGCCCTTCCAGTCAATCGTCCCATCCACCTGAAACGTCCCAGGCCACGAATTCGGCGTACTCTGCACACACTTCGCACGCAAATACAACAGCCCGCCCTTCTGCACATCAACAGCCCCCGTCGACTCCATATTCATCCAGCCGCTCCCGCCCATATCAAAAATGCCGCCATCCTCAATCGTCAACTTCCCCTTAATCTGCACCCAGCTCCCCTTCGTGTCCGCCTGAAACCACTTCGCACCATTACCAATCGTCAGCGCCCCCTTCGCTCCAACCTCAAAATCCCCCACCGTCGTAAACTCAACCGTGCCAGACGGAATCGTCACAATATCACTCGTCGATGGCACACCCGCCGGACTCCAATTCGCCGCCGTCCCCCACTCGCCGTCACTTCCATTCCACGTCTTCTCTTCCGACCCCTCCGTAATCGTCCCTTCCCCAGTCGTCGTACCACCATCAATACCGTTGTTCCGCTTATAGAAGGTGCCGCCCGCCTTAACATCAATCGTCCCAGAATTATTAATCTTCAAACACGTCCCCATATTGAAAACGCCGCCATCCTCAACCGTAATCGTGCCCTTATTCTGAACCCACGCACCACCACCAGACTGAAACCACTTACCACCACTCTTAATCGTCAAACTCGCACTCGCATTAATCGTCAAATCCCCGCCTGGCACATACTCAACCGTACCATCCTTAATAACAACATCATCATCCGCCGTCGGCGCACGACCCAAATCCCACATCGTCGTATCAAACCAAAGCCCGACCCCACCTTTCCAGGTGATCGTCTCCGCATTCGCGGCAAAAATAACCCCCGCGCCAATCAACAGACTCGCGCAAACCTTCAAAATCATTTGTTTTTTCATAGTTTGTAATCCTCTTCCGACTTAGAATGCCTATATTATAGCATATTTTAGCCCAACTTGCAACCCCCCAAAATCCATTCCCCACTTCAAAACCCGCCTAAATGCCTATGTCATCGTCATCCGCCCCAAAAGCCCAGCACAGCCTTCCCGCGCCCCCTGGGCCCCTTCCCGCGCGAAAGCAACCTAAACCTCTCTCCACCTAAATGCGTCCATCCTTGCTTCCGCCCCAAAGCCCCGCCCTGCCTTCGCGGGGGCGCGGGGGCCGCCGCCCCCCGTTATCCTTGTTTCCCCACTTCTCGGCTATTTCCCATCGCGAAAGCAACCTAAATAAACCCACCTAAATGCGTCCATCGTTGCTTCCGCCTCAAAAGCCTGTCCTCTCCTTCGCTCACGGCGCGGGGGCCGCAGGTCCCCGTTGTCATTGTTTCCCTACTTCTCGGGTATTCCCTTCGCGTAAGCAACCTAAATAAACCCACCTAAATGCGTCCATCGTTGCTTCCACCCCAAAGTCTGTCCTCACCTTCGCGGGGGCGCGGGGGCCGCACCATCTAAACTTGCTTT
>CAVGIZ010000042.1:0-13439 GCA_963629255.1 Anaerovoracaceae bacterium | reverse complement strand
AATCTCGGCTCCAAAACCTTATCCCTACTTTTATCCCTACTCTTATCCCTACTCGGCACATCAACCGCCTCACCCTTCGCCTTGAGCGTCCGCAAAATCTTATCCAGCATGAACTCAACAAACGGCGCACAATCAAGCCCATTCTCCTCGACCGCACGAATCGCCGCGTAATACTCCGCTTGATGCGCCCACACAATGTTCTCAATCGGCGCGGCATAAAAAAGGGAATTCCACGAACCCAATAGTGCCGTCTGCCAAAGCCGTCCCATGCGCCCATTCCCATCAGGGAACGGATGAATATCCTCAAAGCACCAATGAAAGACGCAACTCTTCACAAGCACCGGCTCTTCCGATTCACTCAACCACGCAAACAAATCATCCATCAGCCCCGGCACCAACTCAAACCGCGGCGCAAGATGAATCACCTCGCCCGCACCATTCACCACCCCCACCGCGCACGTTCGAAACTCGCCAGGATGCGCAACAAGTCCCTTCGTCATCAACGCATGCGCCTTCAAAAGATCGCGCACCGAATATGGATTGAACGTCTCAATCTGCTCATAAGCCCGATGCGCCCCCTTCACCTCATCAATCTCACGCCGCGACGCAGCCACGCGCTTCCCCGCCAATACAGCCGTAATCTGCTCTTCCGTCAGCGTATTCCCTTCAATCGCCGTCGTACCACGAATCGTCTGAATATGATTCCGCTTGCGAAGCCTCACGCCATCAGGACCCTCCATCACAATCTGATAGCGCTCCAATGCCGCGGCAATTTCCATGCTCAAGCGCATAATCTCGCCTGTCACAGAAATCTTCGGCACATAAACTCTCTTGCACTTACTCATTTCAAATCTTCGTCTAACAAGATGCACATATTATACCATATTCCCGACCACGTTTCAATCCCCCTCCACCCCCCCTCAAATTGGTCGCCTCCGCGGCAGAAATCAGTCGCCCCATCCCCAATCCTTGGTACGATTCGCCCATGAGAAAGAAATTTGGTCTTGACCAAATTTAATTTCAGTCTTGACCAAAATATAATTTGGTCTTGACCGAATTTACATTTGGTCTTGACCAAAAATCTTATTCCTCCCCTCTCGCACCCATAAAAACCCCTTCCCCCACCCAACGAAACCCCCTCTCCCAACCATTTTCTCCCCCTCCAAATTTCTGCCGCGCCCCTAGGCTTACGCCCCCTTCAACATCTGAAGAATAGCATCCCGCAAAAGATTCACACGCCGCCCGGGTGTCGCATCACGATAACCATGAATGTAAATACCCTGTTCCCCTGGAAGCTCCGACCACACAGGCGCACCATCTGTCGTAATCACACGCTTCCCATGTGCCAACGCCTCCGCAACAACCAATCCAAAATTCTCACTCAACGTCGGCAACACCAAAACATCGCACCAGGCCCAAACCCGTTCCTTCTCTTCCCCAAACGCATCCGAAACAATCCTCAATTCGCATCCCTTCAACCCCTCAACCGCCGCCTCCAAATATTCAATCCCCTTCAGCGGATGCCGCCGCCCCAAATACAACAAATGCAAAGCCGCGGCACTTTTTTCTCGCTTCACCATTGGCGCAACAGGGAAGAACCTTCGCAAATCCACAATCTCAACTTCCTGCACGCGCCCCACATAATCGCGCACCCACTTCTCTTCCGCAAAACACGTCACCACAACCCGCGCCGCCCGCCGAAACAACGCCCGCTCGCTCCACTTGAACCAGCACTTCTTCCAACCATGATACCGAACCCTCACCGGATCCAGCGCCCCATGCGGCATCCTCACCAACGTCTTATGCTCTTCCAACACCATCCGACACACCCGCCGCACACTCGGCAACCACATCGAATGCACCCACACCTCATCCGCGGCACAAATTGTCGGCACATCCACCGCATCCAAATCCATCACCATCGCCGCACCCGCACCTTGACTCGCCGCAATCAAATGTGCCGCGACCGCCATGCCATTCGCGGGATCCTCCGCACCAGGAACAAGATGCAAAATCCGCTTCATCAAATCGTGTAATGCTTCAATTCTTTTCCATCAAAATATCCAAACGACCGCGACGTCCCACCCTTCGGCAACGACACCGAGCCCGGATTGAAAATGGTCACCCCGCAATCGAGCTTCCTCAACTCAGGAATGTGCGTATGCCCATGCGCCAGCACCGTCCCCGTCCCCAGCGGCGGCAAATTCCGTTCATTCCACAAATGCCCATGCGTCAAAAAGAATGTCACCCCATCCGCTTCCAAAATCGAGTAATCACTCATCATCGGAAACTTGCACAGCATCTGATCCACCTCCGCGTCACAATTCCCACGCACCGCAATAATCTTATCCTTCAGCCCATTCAAAATCTCAACCACCTTCTCCGGCGCATAAAAATTCGGCACCCCATTGCGCGGCCCATGATACAACAAATCGCCCAACAAAACAAGCTTGTCATAGCCCAATGCCTCAGCCGATTTGAGCGCCGCTTCCAATGTGGAAGGCACCCCATGTATGTCACTAATAAACGCTATTCTCATTTTGCTCTCTACGTCCTTCGCGGCACTTTCATACCGCCTTAAAAAAGATGGAGCCGGGTAAGGGACTCGAACCCCTGGTAATTCCTCATTACAAATGAGGCGCAGTCGCCACTGTGCCAACCCGGCTTGTTGGCGTATATTATACCATATTTCCGACCACTTGTGTAGTAGGTATTTTCATTTTTATCATGTACCCAAAAACAAGGGAACGCCGCGGCACTTTCCGCCCCTTCCTCTTTACTTCTTCGGGTACATCGTCAACTTCTCAACCTTCGGCGCAAACACAAGGCGAATATACCCGCCCTTCTGCTCGCCCCCCACAACTTGCCCCTTGCCACCAACCACCATAATCGACCGCACATCCTTGCTATGGTCCCCAATCCGCCGAATGTGGCACGCATTCTTATCCGTGCACACACGAATCGGATCCACTTCCTTCTCTCCATACTTGAAAATGTCGCGGTCGCATTCCCCCAAGTTCCACGGTATGCGCGACCCATCTTTCTTCAACGGCATCGCCACCGTATCCACCATCTCCTCCATATCGCGCGACATATTGCCAACGCCCCACGCATTCGCCTTCTTCTTCAAAACCCCCGCCACATCCGCATCCGGTATCGCCAACTTCCAATTCGGATTTCCACGCTTCTTCCAATACTCCTTCAATTCCTTCTCCGTAATCACATCCATATAATCATCCGTCCCCGCAAAATACGCCCGCGTCCATTCCGCCTCCGTCGGCAAACGAAACTCATACCCCTTATAATCCTTCAACTCGCGACACTTCGCCGCAATCGTATTCAACTTGAAAATAATCTCCTCAAGCTCACTATCGCACAGCCCATCAATCGCCTGCCCATCCCCATAAAACTTCTCTTCCTCCGTCCGAATCTTCTCCATCCGATTCTTCCAAACCTTCCGATTCACCGCCTTCACCATCCCATACGTCAACCGCCCCTTCAACATCAAATACGGATACGTTAACGTCACATCATGTTCGCGACGGAAAAACTCAGTCCGCCCCTTGTACATCTTAAACGTCCCCGGCTCACACACCGCCAACTCCAAAAACACCGACCCCTTCGAATCAAGCGCAATCTTAATCGTATCGCCGCCCTTGCCCTTCACCGCCACACCCGCGGCACTCTTCCCAAACTCCGCACGCTCCGCCTGCGCCACCGCCACACGCTCCGCATCTTCAATCCGCCCGCCAATGCGCACCTTCACCAAATTCGAAACCTTCTCATCCACCATCGCCGTCCGATACCACGTTGCCGCATGCACCTGACACGCCGCCGTCACCTTCTTCGAAATCTCCTTCCCCTCAACCTTCCACCACGCATCCCCAATCGCCACCGCCTCATTCCCCTTCGCCTCAGGCTTGGCCACCTCCAACTTCGCCGCCTCGCCCAACGCCCCCTTCACCTGCGCCAAATGCCCAAACGCCTTCTCCCACTCGCCCCTTAGCACATACTCAATCCCCAATTGCTCCTGCGCCTTCACATTCTTCGGCGACTTCGCAACCGCCACTTCCAATTCCTTCAATCGATTCTCCGCGGCAGTTTTCTCCTTGCTCAACACCGCGGCACTTTTCACCATCGCCTCATACGCCTTGTAAGGCGCGGCACTTTTCAACGCCCGCTTCTCCTTGAACGAAAGTTTCTTCTCCGCGTAATCATTCAGCACCCCAACCGCCGCGGGATCATCCTCCTTCACACACGCCTCCAAAATCCCAGATGCTTGATTCACCCACGCCACTTTCAAATAACGCCACATCGCCTCTCGACGCAACACGAACTTCTCCGCGGCACTTCCCGCCTTGCCTTCCAACGCCACAAGCTCAAAGGCAACCTTGCCAACGTCACCTTCCGCACGCTTTTCAATATCGGAAACAATCGCGGCAATCCCGCCTTCTGCCTGTGCAACTTCAGACCGCGGAGGCAATGCCCACGCAGCTCCCACCACCAGCGCACACGCGCTCCAAAAAACAATCTTCTTCATAATCAACTCATCTCCTTTTTGAGTATTTCCTAACAACACCGCATATTATACCATATTCCGCCTCAAAATGGAAGCCCCAAAATCTTTCCTACACGAACACTTCCAACTCCACTCCCCCGCGGTTGAAAAGAGTGCTTGAAATTGGGGCGGAAATATGGTATAATAAGGAGCATCATGAATGAATTAGTGTCTATTGTCATTGTGGAAGATGATGCGACGATACGCGCGATCCTTGAGATGGCGCTGTCGGGCGCTGGATATTGTCACGTCCAAAGTGCCGCGACGGGGGATGAAGGGCTCAATCTGATTCGGCAATTGAAGCCAGATGTGGTTCTTCTGGATATCATGTTGCCTGGTTTGAATGGTTTTACGATTTGCGAGAGGGTGAGGTCGATTCCGGCGTTGGCGGCGACGCGGATTATTATGTTGACGGCGTTGACGCAGAGTGATGAGGTTGTGCGTGGGCTTGAATGTGGGGCGGATGACTACGTCACCAAGCCGTTTGATCGTGAGATTTTGTTGGCGCGGATACGTGCGGTATTGCGGAGGGGTTCGACGTTGCAATTGGGTGAGAGTTTTGATGGGTTGCAGGTGGATGAGGACAATCATATCGCGCTCTTAAAAGGAAAGAACTTGAAGTTGTCGCCTGGGGAATTGAAGATATTGGCGGTTTTGGTGGCGCATCGTGGGCGGGTGCTGGCGCGTGAGCAGATTTTGAACGCGGTGCAGAGGGAGGAGCGCAGTGTGACGGAACGGACGATTGATGTGCAGATTGCGACGCTTAGGAGGAAGTTGGGGCGTTGGGCGAATCATATTGAGACGATTCGTGGGATTGGGTATCGGGTGAGGAGTTGATGGGCAGGGTAGGAAGGTCTGTGAGGGTTAGAGGGTTTTGAGAGATGAGCAGGGATGAGGTGAGGTTTAATATATTGCCGGTATTGATTGCGGCGGTGGGATTTGCGGCGTTCGCGGCAGTTTTTATTATTGAATTGCACACGTTTCATCATGCGGTGATTGATTGGGCGGAGAGGGATTTGGAGACGCGGACGAAGCTGGCGGCGGTGAATTTGGAGGGGACGTTGAGCGCGGCAGATTGGTCGGAATTGCATGTGGCTGGGGAGATATTTCGTGAGCAGGGGTTGCGTTTGACGGTGTATCGGGGAGGGGACGAGAGTGGGCTGACGTATGATTCGGCTGGGGAGATTGAGGATGAGGATGATTATTTGTATGCGGAGGCGGAGAGTGCGGGGCATCATGTGAGATTAGGTTTGCCGCGCTCGCAGGTGTTGGCGCCATTTAGGAAGGCTTTATTGGGATTTGGTTGGGCGGCGTTGATGGGTGGCGCGGCGGTTTTATTGATTTTGTTTTTGACGTATCGTCAGCATGTGAGGATGAGGGAGCTGGCGAAGGTAGAGAAGTTTCGGCGGGAATTTATTGCGGATATTTCGCATGAGATCAAGACGCCGCTGACGGGGATATTGGGGGCAGTTGAATTGTTGATGGATGATCCGGGGGAGGCGGCGCGGCAGAAGTTGCTGGGGATGGTGAAGAAGGAGGCGGTGCGATTGAATGCGTTGGCGCAGGATGTGGTGGGGCTGGCGAAGTTGGAGCATCGGGAAGCGGTGCATTTTGAAAGGGTTGATTTGCGGGATGTGTTGAGAGAGGCGGCGGAGCGGTTTCGATCTCGCGCGGCAGAAGTTGGGATGAAGATTCGAGTTGAGGCGGAGGAATGTGTGGAGGAGGTGGATGCGCAATTGATGGCGCGGGCGGTGGCGAATTTGGTTGAGAATGCGATACGTTATTCGAAGTCGGCGGATGTTGTGTTGAGTGTGAAGCGGACAGATGAGGGGGTAAAGGTGAGTGTGGAGGACCATGGGGTTGGGATTGGAAAGGAGGAGGCGGAGAGGATTTTTGAGAGGTTTTACCGGGCGGACACGTCGCGGACGGCGGCGACAGGCGGGTCTGGGCTAGGGTTGGCGATTGTGCGGGAGATTGCCGCGGCGCATGGTGGGGAGGCGCGCGTGGAGCGTTTGGTACCGCATGGGTGCCGATTTACGATGATTTTGCCCTTTAATTGAGGTCTAGAAGAAAAATGAAAATAATGAAAATACCTACTACCGAGATGGGCGAAAATATGGTATAATATACAACTGTCAAATGACCGAGTAGGTTACTAGAAAGTGAGCAACAGTATGGCTGATACAGAAGCGTTGGTAAATGAACTGAGTAGCTTTGGCGAAGGCGACTTCGAGAAGGCATATAACTTTGTGCGCGAAAAGCGTGGGGAACTTGCGAAGAAGGTGCGCCCCACGGTCGTGCGTGATGTCTTGAAGAAGACGACGAAGGATCGTTTGATGCTGTCGTTTTTGGATGGTCTTGATTTTGGGACGAAGACGCTGGACGAGGTGTTGATGCGTCTGGAGAAGTTGTTGTCGTTTGAGGTTGGCGCGCGTGTGATTAATCCGACGTGGGGATTGGGTGTTGTGCGCAAGTTGGATTATTTCTATCGTCGTGTGACGGTTGATTTTCGGACGCGCAAGGGGCATCAATTCACGTATGCGGCGGCGACGGACATGTTGAATGTGGCGCCTGAGAATCACATTTTGGTAATTCGCGAGGCGGATCCGACGCGGTTTGAGGATCTTCTGAAGAACAAGAAGGGCGAATTTGTGAAGGAGATTTTGAAGAGCTACGGGGCGATTTCGCTGTCGCGGCTGGAAGAGATTTGCCTTGAGAATGGGTTTGTGAAGCCGACAGGGTGGAAGGCGTTTTGGGAGGCGGCGCGCGTGGAATTGCGCAAGGACAAGACGGTGTCGATTCCTGTGAAGCGGACGGATCCGCTTGTGGTGAAGGCGTCGGTTGAAGATTATGGTGATGGGTGGTTGATGGCGTTTTCGCATGAGACGGACCCGAAGTTGATTTTGGCCAGTGTGCGTGAATATGATGCGCAGGGCAAGTTCAAGGTTGCGGGCGAGGAGGCGCGTGACAAGATTGGCGAGCGGTTGGCATTTGCGGTGAAAGCGGCGCGCAATGTGGATGATGCGCTTTATGCGCAGTTGGCGAGCGAAGTGACGCGGCTTCAATATTTGACGCCAGAAGCGGCGGAGATGCGTGCGTATCTGTGGGACCGCAAGCGTTTCATCAAGGCGGCGGTGAAGTTGCCGGCGCGTGAGGTTGGGCGCATGATTAGTTTCTTGGCGGATAGCGCGGAATCGAAGGACAAGCTTTACAAGTATTTGCCAGAGTTCTGCTATGCGGCGGTGCAAGAGATTGTGACGCAGTTCAAGGACGATGAAGCGTGCCGCAAGGCGATCGGGGCGCTGATGAATCAGCCGAAGGCGCCGGCAACGCTGACGACCTTGCTCGTTGGGCGCTATGACGACTTCAAGGATTGGAAGGAATTGCCGCCGCTCATCACATTGCTCACGCACGCGATTGCGCTCGGGGAAGGGCGTCAGAATGGTGAGACTTTGAAGATGCAGAACATCGTGCGGCGGTTGTTTGCGGATTCGAAGTGGTTGGAGAAGGTGTTCACGAAGTGGCTGGAAAAGGCGGGCGACAAGGCACTCTTCTTTGAGCGGTTCCAGGCGTCGATTGCGTGGGATCCGTCGACGCATCATACGATTGTGGTGCGCATGACGCACATCGCGCCAGAGTTGGAAGCGCACCTGGTGAAGGTGGAGAAGAAGAGAGAGTATGCGCGCTTGACGAGCTTCCGAAGCTTTGCGATGCGCAAGGCGGAGTACCTCAAACTCATCAATGAGGACATGCCGGCGAACATCAAACGTATTGAGTTTGCGAAGAGCTATGGCGACTTGAGCGAAAACGCGGAATATCAATACGCGAAAGACGAGCAACGTGCGCTCATGCAGAAGCAGACGCTCATGCAGCAGGATCTTGAGACGGTCAAGCCCGCGGACTTTGCGGATGCGACGACGGACGAGGTGATGCCAGGCGTGACGGTTGTGGTGGCAACGGATGAAGGCGACAAGACGTATCACATTTTGGGTGAATGGGATAACGATATTGAGCTCGGGATTTTGTCGTCGAAGACGCGGCTTGCGCAGAACATGCTGGGCAAGAAGGTGGGCGATCAGTTTGAGTTGCCGGGCGCAGAAGGCCCGACGCGACTGGGGAAGATTACGATAATCAAGGCTTTGAGCGATGATATTCGTGAATGGATGAAGTTGCCGGCCGGGATGCAAATCTAACGTCATTTGATAGTCGAAAAGAAAGGAGTCATTATGGCCACCAAGAAAACGACGAAGGCAAAGCCCGCGGCGGCGGCAAAAAAGCCTGAAAAGAAAATTGAGAAAAAGGCGGAGAAGAAGCCCGCGGCGGACAAGAAGCCGAAGAAGGAACCCGAGGTGAAGGCGCCCGAAACGGAAGCTGCCACGGGCTATACAAAGCCGATTGATTACAATGCTGAAGTTGGAATTGATTCGGCCAAGGCTCTCGCGTTTGTGATGTCCATTGCCAGGGAACGCAAGGCTTCCGCAAAGAAGGAAGAGGAAAAGGTCTACGACAATGGAATTCGCTTGCCGCGCCGTCCAACGACGCGCACGCAAGGCAAGAACACGAATAAATTCTCCGCGGCAGATTTGAAAGATTTCCGCAAGCGTTTGATGGCGGCACGCGCCGAAGCGCTCAAGGGAATTGACGCGATGAAGGCAACGGGCTTCAATGAATCGGAAGATCACGAAGCCGATGGCGGCGATGGCACGAACCAAACCTTGCGCCTGCAAGCGCTGGGACAGATGGGCAACATCAATCGCACAATTCAGAAAATTGATGAAGCCTTGCATCGTATTGACGATGGCACATATGGCGTGTGCACCGTCTGCGGTCAATTGATTCGTAAGCCGCGCCTTTTGAATCAGCCGTTCGTTTTGACGTGCATGGAATGCCAGAGTGAGATGGAACGCGCGGCGCAAACAATGGCGCAGCCTACCACCGAAGACGACGAATAACATGCAACGCTTTTGGGCAACGCGGCGCTTTTGGGCAACGCTCGTTGCCGTCATCCATCTCGTCTTGATTGATGCGGTGGTGAAGGAAATTGCCGCGGGCTATTTGAAAAGTTCCGCGGCAGTTTCTGTTATCCCAAACTTTTTCAATCTGGCATACGTTGAAAATCGCGGCTGTGCCTGGGGCATGTTTCAAGGGCGCGTCTGGCCGCTCGCCCTCTTTGGAATTGCCGCGCTCGCCTTCCTAATTTGGAAGCGCCGCACCGTCTTTGGCACAGGAAAAATTGCCGCGCTCGCCGAATCTCTCCTGTATGCTGGAATCATTGGCAATTTGATTGACCGCATTGTGCGCGGTTACGTCATCGACATGTTTGACTTCCATTGGGGCATTCATCATTTCCCTTGCTTCAATGTGGCGGATGCATGCATTTGCATTGCAGTGGGGCTGATGATTCTATGTTCAAGCGTCAAGCATACTTGCTAGCGGGCCCGACGGCGAGCGGCAAATCTTCCATCGCCGCCACCCTCGCACGCGAATTCAACGCGCCCATCTTGAGCGCCGATTCTATGCTAGTCTATCGCGGCATGGATGTGGGCACCGCCAAACCCAGCCTCGACGAACGCCGCGAATTCAACATGGGCGGCGTCGACATCGTCACTCCCGCGGAAGAATTCTCATCTGGCGCCTGGCTCCGCGCCGCGGCACTTTGGGCAAAAAACATCCCCGCCACCGCCCCCATCATCATCGTCGGCGGCACAGGCCTCTACTTCTCTGCCCTCCTGCGCGGACTCGACCGCAAATGGGAAAAACCGCCACCCGCCTATCCCGTCATTCAAATCGACCGCTCCATCCTTCGCGAACGCATCCGCGCGCGCCTCGACGACATGTTCCTTTCTGGGCTCGAAGAAGAAAAATCTCGCCTCCACAAATTATATCCCCAATGGTCGCGCACCGCGTCCCTTGCCATCGGCTACCGCGAAGGCGATACAAAAGAAAAAATTTTCATCCGCACCTGCCAACTCGCCAAGCGCCAAGACACGTGGTTTCGCCATCAAGCAACGCCCCTCTACGTTGCGCCCACCGTCGAAGCCGTACGGCAATGTTGGCTAACCCACGGCCCATGGGACGTGCAATTCGAGGAGCCCCTCAATGCCGAAACAAGAGAAAATCGCTCTCCTGATTTGCGCCCTCTTTGCGACCGGTGAAGCCCTCGGGTTTGCCATCCCGACCTTCGCCACGCTGGCCCCCCTCTTCGCACTCGCCACCCTCCTCGCGGCACTTTTTTCTTATGGTCTGCGCCTCCCTCAATGGTGGCTCGCCCCGCTCTTTTTCCTAGGCCTCACGCTCTCCACATCCGTCATGTCCTCGCGCATCTCCACCCTGCGCACCATCTCCAACCAGCCCCGCTACGCCCCTTACACCGCCACCTTCCGCGTCGAAGCAGACCCCACCTTCCGCGGCAAAAACGACGCCTCCACACGCTGGACCTCCTTCCTCTCCTCCTACTCCAACATCGCCCTCCACGTCATCGCCCCCATCACCGCCACCAACGCCCCGCCCCGCCTCGGCGAAACCTGGCAATGCACTGGCTGGTTCCGCTCCTCCTCCGACCCCACCGAAACGCGCCCCCGCAAATTCTGGGTCAAAGGCCACAACACGTCCGCGCACTGCATCGCCCCCGCCCCCGCACATTCCCTCCGCGGCACTTTCAATTCCATCCGCCACAACCTCTCGCGCCGCATGGGCATTGGCCTCGAACATTCCCCTGGCATCGCCGACCTCAATCGCGCCATCCTCCTCGGCGAGCGCGCCACCCTCCCCTCCTCCATCCGCGACACCTTCATCCGCGCCGGCACCATGCACGTCTTCGCCATCTCCGGCCTGCACGTCATGATCATCGCCCAACTCCTCCTCACCATCCTCACCTGTTGCGCCGTCCCCGTCCGCTTCTCCGGCCTCCTCCTCATCCCCCTCCTCTGGGCCTACACCTACCTCATCGGCATGACCCCCAGCGCCATCCGCGCCGCCGGCATGGCCTCCATCTATTTTGCCGCGTACATCTTCATGCGCCGCCCCAACGCCATCCTCGCCTGGTGCCTCACCTTCCTCATCATCCACATCCTCGATCCCCTCATGCTCCTCAACGTCGGCTCCGAACTTTCCTTCGCCGTCATGCTCGGCATCCTCATCTCTCTCCGCCTCTGCGCACATTTCAACTTTGGCCGCGCAGAGGGTCTAATCGTCACCATCGCCGCCTGGCTCGCCGGCACACCCATCGCTGCACACGTCTTCGGCCGCATCACCCCGGGCGGCATCCTCGCCAACATCGTCCTCATCCCAACCGCCTCCGTCTCCGTCATCTCCTCCGCACTCGGCCTCCTCTCCAGCTTCATCTCAACCTCCCTCGCCGCACACATCAACAACCTCTCCGCCCTCTTTACACGCGCTATGGTCGCGATCTCCTACTCCGTCGCCAACCTCCCAGGCTCCAATTTCGAATCTTCTCATTGGACGTTTTTCTTCTGCCTCGCCTGGTACGCACTCTTCCTCGGCCTCCCAACTCTCCTCATCTCAAAAACACGCTCCCGCCGCCGCGCAAAATATTCTTAACTTTCCTATTTGCTTTCCCGCCCAAAATATGGTATAATATTCTCATCATGAAACTCACATTCTACGGCGCGGCTCAAACAACAACTGGCTCGATGCACCTCCTCGAAGCCAACGGTAAACGTATCCTCCTCGATTGCGGCCTCTTCCAAGGCCATCGTAAGGAAGCCTTCGAAAAAAATCGAAACCTCCCAATCGACCCAAAAACAATCGACTACGTCATCCTTTCACACGCCCACGTCGACCACTCCGGCAACCTCCCGCAGCTCGTGCGCCAAGGCTTCCGCGGCCGCGTCTTCGCTCGCCAATCCACAACCGAACTCTGCGACGTCATGCTCCGCGACTCCTGCTTCCTCCAAAAGCGCGACCTCGAATACGTCAACAAGAAGCGCAAACGCGAAGGCAAAAAACTCTTCGAGCCCCTCTACGAAGAAGCGGATATCAATGCCCTCATGCAACTCTTCGTCCCAACACATCTCCATTCGCCGCGCGAAATCGCACCCGGCATCACCCTCGAATTCTTCAACGCCGGCCACATCCTCGGCTCCGCCCTCGTCCAGCTCGACATCCATCCAGAGCACGGCCATAACCACCGCCTCCTCTTTTCAGGCGACCTCGGCCAGCCCGACCAGCCCATCTTGCGCCACCACGAATACCCCGCCGGCGCCGACATCCTCATCATCGAATCCACCTACGCCGACAAGTATCATCCCTCGGCCGATGACGTCGAATTCCGCCTCGAAGAATATCTCAAATTCATCGACCGCCACAATTCCAAACTCATCGTCCCCGCTTTCTCAGTCGGCCGCACCCAGCAAATCATCTACTACTTGAACAAACTCCAAGCCCGCGGAAAAGTGCCGCGCGAAGTCAAAGTCTTTATCGACTCCCCCCTCTCCCGCAAGGCCACTCAAATCTATGCCGCGCATCGCGAAGTCTATAACGATGAAGCCCGCGACATGCTCGCCCAAGGTAAAGACCCTCTCGTCTTCCCCGGCATGCAATTCGTCGGCTCCCCAGAAGAATCCATGGCCCTCAACGATATGCCAGGCCCCATGATCATCATCGCCGCCAGCGGCATGTGCGAAGGCGGCCGCGTCCTCCACCATCTCAAACACGCCATCCCCGACCCCGATAACATCGTCCTCATCTGCGGCTTCCAAGCTGAAAACACCCTCGGCCGACGCATCGTCGAAAAACGCGAGACCGTCAAAATCTTCGGCGAAGAAACGCCCCTCCGCGCACGCGTCGAAGTCATCAACGCCCTCTCCGCCCACGCCGACCGCAAAGGCCTCACCAATTGGATCAACGAAGTCAAGGACAA
>CAVGIZ010000041.1:0-13490 GCA_963629255.1 Anaerovoracaceae bacterium | reverse complement strand
CTGACCTATCTCGGCGTTGGCTGTGTGATTGCGCGTTCGGCGTCGACGTAAGTTTGTAAGATTCGTTTGAGGGCTAGGCGACAAACCCTCCCCGCGGCGGAAAAAGTGCCGCGGGTTATTTTAGCTGGTTACAGCCTTGATCTTTGACAATTGAATTATTTTATCGCGCTTGCGGCGACTTCGTCGCCTGTCGCTCGCGTCACTACCGTGGGCGCACGCGGCGAGTCGCCGTGGCCGTGAATGGGTCTTCCGGCCAATAGTGCTTGGGATATCTGCCGCGGAGGTCTTTGCGGACGAGTTGGTAGCCCTCGCGCCAAAAGCCGGCGAGGTCCTTTGTGATTTGGACGGGGCGTTGGGCTGGCGAAAGAAGTGTCATCACGATGGGCACCTTGCCACCCGCGACCTTCGGTGTTTCCATCAAGCCAAAGCATTCCTGTAGGCGCACTTCGACGGTCGGTTCATCGCCTTCGTAATGAATCGTCGGGTGGCTGCCGCTGGGGACTTCCATGCGCGTCGGCGCCAGGCGATCGAGCTCACGCCGATCGTGTCCCCACTCGGCCAAAATAAAATCGAAGACGCGGAACAAATCGAGGCGTTCCAAATCGCGCCACTTGGTAAAGCCTGAAAGGAAGCCCGGCAGCGCGGCGAAAAGTGCCGCGTCATCCAAGGCTGGCCAATCGCATGTGCGATGAACAAATTGAATACGGTCAAAAAACTGCCGCGATTCTTTCGTCCAACACGGCAAATTTGCAAGGCCTTTCGAACGGATGCCCACCATCATCGCATCGATAGCAAGCGCTTCATCCATCGCCGCGGCACTTTCCTTCAGAACCATCTCGCCCAGCTTCCGCCGCGTCACGCATTTGACACGTTCGTTCTGCTTGTCCCATTCGCAGAAAGGCTCGTCCTTGATTTGTGCGGCAAAGCGTGTTTCGATTTCGGCCTCATCGATGGGACAAGCCAGGAAGATGCGTGCATCGCCCGCGCGATCATCGAGTTCGCAACACACGAGAAACGGCGTCTTCGCAAGCGCATCGGACGGATCTAGAAAAGCGCCGCGCCCCGACACCATACGAAATGAACCGTTCCCACGATTGCGTGCAATGCGTTCAGGATAAGCGAGCGCCAATTGAAGGCCCTCGGACATCTTGCCCGCCGCGGCCGATTTGCCACGATGTGCGGCCGCTTCAAAGCGTTTGGCGAGTTGCAAAATGCGCCGTGAGAAAGATTCATTCGGCGTCTCTTGAACGTAATCCACCATGCGACGAATATCCGTTTCATGCCGCGACGCCCCTTCTTCAATCAAGGCGGCCAAGAGAGACGAACCCCCGCCGAGACACATATTCGCCAAGCGCGGATGCATCGGCAAGGCCGACATTGCGCGCCCTTTTTCAGTCAACTGGCCGCGCGCATCCAACGCGCCGAGCATCTTCAAAAGTGCCGCGGATTGTTCCCACGTGCTCGCAGGCGGCGGTGTCATCCAAGGCAAGTCCGTGCGCCCCAGCGCGCCCCATGCGGCCGACGTCAAAACAAGTGAACACAAATCCGCATCCAGGATCTCGGGCGACATCTTGCGTGGGCGCGACGCCTCGCTTTCTTGCGTCCAAAGGCGATAACACGTGCCCGCTTGAACACGGCCTGCGCGGCCGCGGCGTTGCTCGGCGCGATCTTGCGTCAAGGGCAAAGTGACAAGGCCGCTCATCCCCGTCGCAGGTGAAAAGCGCGGCACCCGCATCAGGCCCGAATCAATCACACACGTGATGCCGGGAATCGTGAGCGAAGTTTCCGCAATCGATGTCGCAAGAATCACCTTGCGCCGTGGCGAATTTTCAAAGACGCGATCTTGTTCATCTTTCGGAAGTGCGCCATAAAGCGGCAGAATGTCGGCCGCGAGCGAGCTTGAAGAAAGTGCCGCGGCCGCGCGGCGAATCTCGCCTTCTCCCGGCAAGAAGCAAAGAATGTCCCCTTCCGTTTCGCGCACGGCGCGTGTCACCGCGGCGGGCATGGGAAGGTCGCCCAAGTAAATCGTCTCAACGGGGAACATGCGCCCTTCGGCCCGCACAATATCGGCATCGCCCAAATGCGCCGCCACTTCATCTGCATCCAATGTCGCGGACATCACGAGAAGTCGCAAATCAGGCCGCAACGCACGCCGCACTTCCAACGCGAGCGCAAAGCTCAAATCACACGCGAGCGAACGTTCATGAAATTCATCAAAGACAATCAACCCCACATCCGCAAGCTCAGGATCAGATAAAAGACGCTGCGTGAGCAAGCCTTCCGTCACAATCTCAAGACGCGTCCGCGGCGAAATCTTCCGTTCCAATCGAACTTGATAGCCCACCGTCTCGCCCACATTTTCGCCGCGCTTGCGTGCGATAAATTGGGCGCACGTACGAGCCGCCAAGCGCCGCGGTTCGAGCATGATAATCTTCTTGCCTTCGAGCCACGGTTCATCCAGTAGCGCGCTCGGCACACACGTCGTCTTACCACTTCCAGGCGGCGCCGTCAACACGACATCGCGATTCTTCTCCAAGGCGCGGCGAGTTTCGCCCAGCTTCTCTTCAACTGGAAATTGCGTGCTCACGAACTCACAACTCCCGTCAAAAGAATATCATGCGCCGCGTGCGGCAAATCATCGACAACTTGAAAACCATACGCAATGCCCAACTTTGGAACGCGCGGCGAAACATCTGCGAGCAAGCGATCATACCACCCGCCGCCATAGCCAAGCCGTCGTCCATCAAGAGTAAATGCAAGGCCTGGCACCAACCACACGCCAACTGAAGTGGACGCCACCCGCGGCAGATTTTCCCGCGGTTCAAGAATCCCCATCGGACCCGCTACAAGATGTTCTTCATCGAGCGCGGCAATTTCTGCTAGGTCGTAATCCGTCCCCGTCCAGCGCGGCGCAACAATCTTTCCACCTTGCGAAAGAACGGATGAAATGAATTCGTCTAAATCAATTTCCCAACGCGACGCCAAATAAACGGCAATGGGTTGACGTTTGGTAATCGCCTCTTGAATGTCGGCACGTGCGAGCAGTTCGCGGCAGATTTGATGCGAATGAGTAAGGCGTTCCGTATCAGGCAGGGCCTTGCGCACAGCCCGCATCTCGCGACGGATATTCGCTTTCAAGACATCCATCACCGCCTCATCAATTGCGCCTGGAATCTCAACTGGCAAGGCGTGTGTGCATTTTTCAAGCCGCGTCACTTTTGCCTTGGGAAAGATTTGTTGAAGAAATTCCACATTGCTCGGCCTCGTCACTGCATCTTGCTCCCCTTGAAAGATATGGACAGAAAACTTGAACGCACCATCAGCCGCACGCGAAAGAAGTGCCGCGCGCACATCCACCGTACGCAAATAATCAAGCCCACGCTCAAGATTCGCATCCGTATCGATGAAGTAAGGATTGGGCTCTGGCGCCTCCCCTTCCAAAAGCGCACGTTTGAGGGCTTTACACCGCAAGGGACTCATCCCCTTCCAATTCTCGTCCGCCATCATACGTGCCGTCGCGGCCAATAAAACAAGGCCGCGGATTCGATCAGGAAATTTTGCCGCGAGCTCCAGCGCGGCACTTCCACCCATCGACCATCCGACAAGAATCACGCCGCCCGTCGCGTTTGCCACCGCTTCTTCCGCGCATCCATCCAATGTTTCAATGTAAGAAAAAATTCGATCGCGCGAAAAGGCACACGCATCCCACGCTTCGGGACGCGCCGCCCAGCCATTGAGGACAATAATCTGTGTCTTCTCGCCCATCACTTGATTTTGCGATCGTACAAAAGTGCCGCGTTCAGCACCACCAAGCACGACCCCGCATTATGCACCAATGCCCCCACGACAGGTGTCATCATCCCGAGAACGCCCAGCAACACCGCAACAAAATTGATGCTCATTGAAAGCGTAATGTTGAAACGAATCGTATTCACGCACGACATCGCCAGCTTCTTTACATACGCGACCGATGCAATATCATCATTCATAATCGCAATGTCGCTCGCCTCCGTCGCAATATCCGTCCCCGCGCCCGCCATCGCAATCCCCACGTCCGCATACTTCATCGCCGCCGCATCATTGACGCCATCGCCCACCATCGTGACGTGCCGCCCCGCCGCCGTCAACTCCTTCACCGCGGCAACTTTTTCTTCCGGCAACAAATCTGCGCGCACCTCATCAATGCCACACGCTGCGCCATACTTCTCCGCAATCTCGCGATGGTCGCCCGTCAACAAAATCGAACGAACGCCCAACTCCTTCAAACGCTTCACCGTCGCGGGCGCCGTCTCGCGCAACTCATCGGCCACATTCATCTTTTCGCCCGCCAAAATGCGCCCGTCCACATCACGCTTGAGCGCATTCGCCCACGTCCCCTTCGTGATCGTCCCCGTCTTATCAAACGTGACCGTATCAATCGCGCCCATCCGCTCCAACGCCTCGCCCGTCTTAATCAAAACGCCGCGCTTCGTGGCCTGACCAATCGCCGCGACAATCGACGTCGGCGTCGCAAGCGCCAGCGCACACGGGCAGAACGTCACCAAGACCGTCACCGCGCGCGTCAAACTATTTTGCAACGCAACCCCACAAAACAAATAGCACACCACAAACGTGCCCACCGCTACACCCAACGCACACGGCACCAAAATCGCCGCCCAACGATCCGCCAACCGTTGCATCGGCGCCTTATGCTTGCGCGCCTCATCCACCAAGCGAATAATCTTTTCCAAACTCGTATCCGCCCCGACCGCCGTCGCGCGAATCTCAATCTCGCCATACCGATTCAACGTCCCCGTGAACACCTTATCGCCCACGCCCTTCTTCACCGGCACCGACTCGCCCGTCACAATCGATTGGTCCACCGTCGTCTCGCCCCGCGTCACTTCCCCATCGCACGGAAATGCCTCGCCTGGCGCAATCGACAAAATCGCGCCCACACGAATATCGCGCCGCACCGCATCCTTCAAATGAATGAGCGCCTTCACGCCCTTTGACGCGCGCCCCACCGTGAACGATTCCAGCTTCTCGCCAATCGCCATAATGAACGCCACTTCGCCCGCGGCAAAAATTTCTCCAATCGCCAAGGCCGCAATCATCGCCGTCGTAATCAAAAGCCCCGACGTAATCCGCCGCCCCACAATCACCGCCTTCAACGCCTCATACGCCATCGGCACGCCACACAAAATCACCGCCAAAAGCGATGGATCCCACCACGGCGAGCGCCCACCGCAACTCATCTCCCCGCCCTTCAAATGCAAGGCGAGCCCCATCAGCACACACGCACCACTCAAAATAATAACGCGCCACGATTCCAGCTTCTTACAAAACCGCTCAATCCGCGCATCCATGAGGGCAAACCCCTCCTTGCCCTCATCGCACCTACATTCTTCTCCACCGCCGCAACAGCAACAGCCCATATCGCTCCTTACCGAATCTTGAAATACTGCTCCAGCGACTTCTTGTAATTCGCCAGCGCAGTCTCCGCCTGACCCGCTTCAATCGCCTTGCGAACACAATGCGACAAATGGCCTTCAAGAATCGAAAGCCCAATCTGATGCAGCCCGCCATCCGCCGCGTTGATCTGAATCATAATATCTTCGCACTTGGCCTTGTCGTCCTGCACCATCCGCTTCACCGCTTCCAGCTGCCCCGTCACACGGTTCAACTTCTTAATAACCTGCGCCTTATCAAAACAGTCCTTCATTACTTTTTACCTTTCTGGCATCTCTGCCTAATATGTTCTTGATGCCGCATATTATACCATACCCCCGTACCGTATGCAAGCAGAATTTTTAACTTTCGTTCATAACGTCACAATTTGCCGCGTCCTCGCACAAAATCTGCCGCGGAGATAGCGGGGGAATAAAAAGCGCACGGGCTTTTCGAACCCGTGCGCCACAACGAGCGAGTTGTCACTCACCCGCGTTTCGAGCCTTTTCTTACTTCTTCGCGACTTTCTTCGCAGGCTTCTTCGCAGCCTTCGCCGCCGGCTTCTTGGCGACCTTCTTCGCCGGCGCAGCCTTCTTCGCCGCAACCGTCTTCTTCGCGCACGCCTTCTTCGCACAAGCGCATGCCTTCTTCGCGCACGCCTTCTTTGCGGGCGCTTTCTTCGCAGCAGCCGTCTTCACAGCCGCCTTCTTGACTGGCTTCTTGGCAACTTTTTTCGTGGCCATAAGAATGTTCCTTACTTTAGTGTTAGGTCGTCGGCACACTCGGTCTCGAATGCTACTTCCGCGACTTCACTGCATATCATACATTAAATTCGGACAAATTGCAAGCACGAATTTTAACTTTTTTCATTTCGACCATTTTGGACCCAACTGAAAATTCCTTAAAAATCGTCTCACACAAGCGGTCGAAAATATGGTATAATATACGGCGTTGTCCTTTAGAACATAGGAGATACAGATTATGGAAGAGCAAATTAAGGCTAAACTTGAAGAGCTGCGTGCAGGGCTTCAGAACGATGGCGGCGATCTTGAATTGGTCAAGATCGACGGCAAGGTCGTTTACTTGAAGCTCGTGGGTCACTGCGGTTCATGTCCGTTCGCGATGATGACCCTCAAGCAAGGGATCGAAGTCGCATTGCAGGAAATTGATCCTGAAATCACAGTGGAGAGAGTCGCATGAAGACAGTCAACGTTTCTCTCGTGGGCGTGGGCGGCCAAGGCATTTTGCTGACGGCCGACCTCTTGGCGAAGGCCGCGGCACTTGCTGGGCTCGACGTCAAGAAGAGCGAAATTCATGGCATGGCGCAGCGCGGCGGTTCTGTCATCAGCCAAGTGCGTTTCGGTGAAGATGTGGCCTCGCCAATCATTCAGGAAGGCACGAGCGACATTCTCGTTTCGTTCGACAAGCTCGAGGCGCTCCGTTGGGCGCACCTCATGTCGAAGGACGGCGTCGCACTCGTCAACGACTTGTACCTCGTCCCGGTCACGGTTTCGTCGGGTCAGCAGCCCGCCGTCGAAGATTTGGATGGCAAGGTCCACGCCGCATTCGCGAAGTCCATCTTCGTTGATGCCATGAAGATTGCCGAGGAAGTTGGCAACACACGCACAATGAATATGGTGATCGCGGGTGCCCTTTCGGCCCTGACTCCATTCCCTGAAGACTTGTGGTATCAAGCCATGAAGGAAATGCTCACGGGCCCGAAGGCCAAGCTCCTCGAGGTCAATGAGAAAGCGTTCGCGCTCGGTCGCAAGGCCGCGATGCAGGCATAAAGAAAGGTAAGGCAAAAAAGATGGCCATGTGGAATCGCGCCGCGGAAACTCTTTCGCGCGACGAATATGCAAAGTTGCAATTGGAGGGCCTCAAGAAGTCCCTCGCACGCGTTTGGACGAATGAGTTCTATCGCACACGCCTCCAGCGTAGCGGGATCGCTTCGCCCGAAGATGTGCAGTCGCTTGATGATCTCACAAAACTCCCCTTCTTCACGAAGGAAGATTTTCGCGAGGCGTATCCCCTCAAGATGAATTGCGTCGATCGCAAGGACTTGATGGAATTCCACATGTCCTCCGGCTCCACCGGCACGCCCGTCGTCATGGCCTATACGAAGAATGACCTTCTTCAATGGGCCGAATGCATGGCGCGCTGCTATTCAATGGCCGGAATGGAACATGGCGACGCCGTCCAAATCATGCCAACCTTCGGCCTCTTCAATGGCGGCTTCGGTTGCTACCACGGCGCACGCAAGGCCCAACTCTTCATCATTCCCGCCTCGTCCGGCAACACCGAACGTCAAATCCGTTTGATGCGCGACTTCCATGCCAAGGGCTTCATTTCTGTTGTCTCGTATGTGCCGCGCATCATCGAAATGCTCGATGCCGACCCAACCGGCAATCACGACATCCCATCTTTGCGCGTCGGCATCTTCGGTTCGGAAACTTTCTCCGACGAAATGCGCAAGAAGATTGAGGACCGCCTTCACATCGAATGCTTCGATATCTATGGCATGACGGAAACGGGCGGCATCGGCACAACCGGTCAGGACTGCCATTGCCACTGCGGCCTCCACGTCTGGGAAGATCAATACATCACCGAAATCATTGACCCCGTCACAGGCAAAGTCCTGCCCGACGGCGAATATGGCGAGGTGGTCTTCACGTCCCTTACGCGCGAAGCCATGCCCATCATCCGCTACCGCACGCACGATATCACACGCATCATCTCGCGTGAGAAATGCGCCTGCGGCCGCACGTCCCTGCGCATCGACCGCATCACTGGCCGCACGGACGACATGCTCATCGTCAAAGGCGTCAACTTCTATCCGCGGCAAGTCGAACAAGCCCTCATGGAAATCCCAGGCGTCCGCGACGAATTCCAAATCATCTTGGAAGAACACAACGGCATGACGAATGTCACAATCAATGTCGAAGCCGACCCCGGCGTCACGGGCCACACCGTCGCCAAACATTTGCGCGAACGCCTCGGCTTCCTCCCGAAAGGCGACGTCTTCCCTGTCGGCTCTTTGCCGCGCACCGAAGGAAAAGCCAAACGCGTCATCCGTAAGAAAGTGGACTAATCTCCCTGCGCGGCACTTTTCCCGCGCCTTCAAAAATGGTCGCATCTTCCCAAAAGGAAGGTGCGATTTCAGCCTTTCTAAGGTACGATTCAAGGGCGCGCAAGATAAAGTAGCGCGGTACTTTGCAAAAAGTAGCGCGCTGGTTTTGTTAAAGTAGCACGCTGGTTTTAACAAAGTAGCACGCTACTTTTCCTTAGAGACGCTTGAATCGTACCATAAAACCCCCTTCGCCCACCCAAAGAAACGCCCTTACACGACCATTTTTATAGCGGAAAGAGCGCAAAAAAGTGCCGCGGACCGATTGAAAGTGCCGCGGAAAAGATCTAAAAATTGCCGCGCACAAACGGTCTGAAATATGGTATAATATACGGCGTCTATGTTTCGCAAGCTTTCAATATCAAGTTGGCGGTTCTTTCGCGGAGGCAAAGGGCTCTCGTTTCAGACGGGCAAATACTTTAGCGAGTCCATTCTCGTGGGCGCGGTTGTGGGATTTGTCGTCGTCGCATTTCGTTATTTAATTCAGCTCGGCAATGAATGGATCTTGGAAGGAATTGGGCATCATCATTCCTTGTCGCATTTGCCCGATGGCTCGGCCTTTACGCGCGAGTTCCTGTCGCGGCAGATTTGGTCGGATTCGCATCGTTGGATTCTCCTTGTACTACCAGCCGTGGGCGCGCTTTTGGGCTACTTCTTGATTCGACGCTTTGCTTCACTTGAACATGCGCGCGGCACCGATAGCGCCATTCGCGCGTACCACCAACGCGGCGGATATATTACGGGGGCGGTCATTCCAATTAAATCTGTCGCGTCGATTTTGACGGTGGCGTCGGGCGGTTCGGCGGGCTACGAAGGACCTGTCACCTTGATTGGTGCGGCGTGCGGAAGTGTGATTGGACGCATGCTCAATTTGACGGTGCGGGCGCGGCGAATTTTGATGGCGGCAGGTTTGGCTGCGGGCATTGGCGCCTTGTTTCAAGCACCGCTCGCGGGCGCGCTGTTTGGATTTGAGATTTTTTATTCCTCAAGCGACGTTGAATACGAAACGCTCCTTCCATCCTTCATTGCGTCGGCCGTGAGCTATACAATCTTTGCGTACTTTTTTGGTTGGGATCCCCTTTTTACGATGCCGCCCGATTGCACGTATACGAATGGCTTGCGCTTGTTGCCATACTTTGTACTCGCGATCGTGGTCACGTTTGGCGTGCGCTTTTACATAAGTTTCTTTCGCGCGACGGAAATGAAGTTTGGCGCGATGAATTTGCCAGGCAGCGTGAAAGTGGTGCTCGGCGGGCTTGCGACAGGCGTGATTGGTTTCTTCGTCCCAGACGTTTTGGGCACAAGCTATTCCATTATTCAGGCAAGCTTCACGGCGGGCCATAGCGAATTGTTTGCAGAATTTGGACCGCTCACGATTGCGGGCTTTGTCTGCTTCTTCTTTATGAAGGCAATTGCGACGTCGTTCACGGTGGGGTCGGGCGGCTCGGGCGGCGTGTTTGCACCGGCGCTGGTGTGCGGCGGCACGCTGGGCGCGGCGGTTGGCCTTTTCTTTGCGCGCGTGTTGCCGATGTCGTTTGATATTCATCCCGCGGCATTTGCGCTGGTCGGCATGGCGGGATTCCTCGCGAGCGCCGTGCGCATTCCGATGACGGCAATTGTAATTGTCGCGGAAATCTCGGGCAACCACTCGCTTTTGCTGCCTGCAATGTGGGTGTGCGGCATCGCGTTTTGGCTGAATAATGGCTGGTCGCTCTACCGCAGCCAACCCCACAGCCGCGCGACCTCCCCCGTCCATTCTGCCGCGTACTAAAGGAAAGGGCTACCAATTTGGCCCGAAATATGGTATAATATACGCCATGAAGATTATTGGCGAAAAAATTTTTGCGCGGGATGCGGAAGGCAAGCCCCTCAGTCGAATTGGCACGATGTTCCTCAATACGTTGGGGCTCGTGACAAAGCGTGGCGTGCACGCAATGCAACGTGTCATGTGGCTGGACGCGCTCAATGAGGCGCGCGCGGCAGATGGCCTCAACCCGCTCACACCCGAAGAAGAAGAAAAAGAACTCGAACTTTCGGTCGACCTCATTTTCACGGATAACCACATCCTCATCCGCCCCGACCCCGAACGCATGGACCTCGCCTTGCGCGCGGACGAGGAACTCCAAAAGATGGTGTCGAAGCGCAAGATCCGTTTCCTCAACACAAACTCGGCCAAGGTGCGCGCCGCCCTCTGTGGCCGCGGCGAAAATTGGCGCATGGCGCGTCACCCCATTTCGCAAACCGACATGGCCAACCTCATCGAAAATTCGAAGGTCCCCATTTGTGAGCGCCCCATCTATTACTACAACCGCGCCACAGGCACGCGCTATATCACGGCCTCAAGCTACGAAGAAATTGCCAAGCTCGACGATGCCGCGTTTCGCCGCCAAGTGAAAGAAGTCGTGACAGGCCTCAACAAGCGCAACCGCCTCGGCCAACTCGAAGTCGATTTCTTCCCGTCCACAACACCAATCGAAGTGCGCACAGCCCTCAAACAATTGGACGTCGATAAACTTTCGGACGCCATGTTGCGCAAAACAATCGAATCGATTGAACTTGATTGGCGCATGTCGCTTCCATCCGAACTGCGCGAAGAGACAGTCAAAAACTTTGAATGGCGCAACGCAATGTGCCACGTCATCACGCGCCAGCCCAATGAAACGGCCGCGGAAGAACAAGAACTTATCAGCGGCATCGCACCTGAATTCTATCGCCAAATCGAATGGCTCCCAGGCGCACGCATCGACCGCGGCGAAGTTATCTTCGACGAAATTTATGCCGAGGCCGCACGCACGCAAGACCCCGATTTGGCCTCGCTTTGCGATATGCGCGTCAAGTCCCTCATCTTCAATTTGACGCGCCTCTTCGGCGCTATCGACTACATCAACGTCGGGCGCATCACGCGCTCCTTAGCACGCAAGCCCGTCGAAGGAAACCGCCGCGGAAGCGTCTACTTGGTCCAGTATCGCGACACCGGTTCGCTCGCGCCCAACATCATCATGATTCGCTTCCAAAAGTGGGGCGTCGCCGAACGTCTCGATGAAGGCAAGGACCTCATGCAAGCAATGCTCGAGTCGGATGAATATTCGGATTATATTCTCGACCGCCGCCTCATGTGCCGCCAGCTCGGCATGAATTTGCCCGTGCGCATTGGCTACGGCCACTTCACCGAAAAGTATCATGGCCACAACCAATACAACGGCGTCGCCGTGCGCACAGCCTACTTCGTGCGCCCCTACGTCCGCGGCGAAGCAACTGACAAAATTGCACCAGCAAAATTCCGCAACCCAGCCTTCGCTCTCAAGTTCGCAAAACTAATGGGCGAAGCAGGCGCCGTCGACCTCATCGTCGGCCGCTGCTCCTCTACAACACACGAAATCTTGTTCGACCGCAATTACGAAATCGTCCAAATGGGCGACGATGGTTTGCCAGCCTCCATCATGGTCACGGACCACGCCGGCTCCTTCACAAACTACGAACAAGAACTCGACCAATTTATCGCGACCTATGCCGACGTCATCAAGCGCCGCAAAGAATTCGTCACCGATTATGCCGCGTTCGCCAATGCTTATGTGGACGCTTTTGCCGCGCGCATCACCGCAATCCAAGCGGCCTATCGCGACCGCAAGAAAGCGTTTGACGGACTCTTCGAAGATCGCCCCTTCGATACAAACGGCTCTGGCGCCTACCGTTGGGCACGCGCCCTCGCACGCCTCGATCGGGCTGAACCTGACACCTTGAAGAAAATTTTGCGCGAGGCCATCGGGTGCTAAAATACGCACTCAAACGCATTGCTCAAGTCATCCCCACGACGCTGGGCGTACTGCTGCTGACGTTCCTTCTCTTCAACGTCCTCGGCGGTTCGCCCGCACAAACCATCCTCGGCAAAAACGCAACAGCCGAAGCCATCTCCGCCTTCAACCACAAGTGGGGCTACGATAAACCCCTCATCTGGTCCACCGACAGCCAGTTCATCAACTTCGTTTCCTCACTCGCCCGCGGCGATTTGGGCTACTCACTCGAAATGAATGAACCCGTCAAGGACGTCCTCCTCCGCGGCATCGGTCCTTCCCTCTCCCTAACCGTCCCCATCCTCATCGGCGGCTCCATCCTGGCCCTCATGCTCGCCATGCTCTCCGCAGCCTTCCGCGGCAAATTTGTCGACCGCACCATCCTCTTCTTCTCGACCATCCTCATGAGCGTCAACTACGTCGTCTGGGTCCTCGCCGGACAATTCCTCCTCTCCTACAAGGCCAACCTCTTCCCCGTCTGGGGCTACCAAAGCGCCGCCTACCTCATCTTGCCCATCATCATCGGCATCTTCTCTTCCCTAGGCTCCGACGTGCGCTTCTTCCGCACCGCCATCCTCGACGAAGTCTACCGACCCTACGTCCTCACCGCACGCGCCAAAGGACTCTCCCCCACGCGCATCATGCTCCGCCACATCCTCCCCAACGCCCTCATCCCCATCGTCACCTACATCTCGCTCTCCATCCCTTGGCTCTTCACAGGCTCGCTCCTCCTCGAAAGCTTCTTCGGCATCCCCGGACTCGGCTCCGTCTCTATCAACGCAATCCATTCTTCAGACATGGCCATCGTCCGTTCCGTTGTCGTCCTCGGCGCCCTTCTCTATCAGTTTGTGAATCTTGCAACCGATCTCCTCTACGCAGCCCTCGACCCCCGCATCCGTTGCGCCTAAAACCGTCCCCCGCGACACTTTTATCCCCACCCCACCGCGGCACTTTTTGCCACTTTCCCCCGTCCACATTTTGCAAAATGTGGACGAAATTTCCGCGGCAGTTTTTTGACGCAATCAACCAATCCACTTTTCATGAATTGTGGATTGAACATGCGCCAAGTCCAATAAAACAAGCCTGCCCCACTTTTCATGAAAAGTGGGACGAAACTTTTTGCAACAAAAAATCTGCCGCGC
>CAVGIZ010000040.1:0-13850 GCA_963629255.1 Anaerovoracaceae bacterium | reverse complement strand
TTTTGATCTTTGACAATTGAATATTTTTTGATACGCGGGAATCTGCCGCGGCAAATTTTACTTTTTGGGTCGCTTCAGAAATTGTTCGTACTCATCGCAGATAGACTTGATGTCAGACGAAAAGGCGACTTGCTGACCATGGTCGAGCCAGAGGACTTTATTGCAGAGCGAGCGGACTTGGCCGAGCGAATGCGAGACGAGAAGCGTGATAGCGTTTGCCATGAGTTCGCGCATTTTCTGTTCGCTCTTTTGCCGGAAGGCGCCATCGCCAACGGAAAGGACCTCATCGAGAATCAAGATGTCCGCATCCACGAGAGAGGCAATAGCGAAGGCGAGGCGCGAGCGCATGCCCGAGGAGAGCTGGCGGAATGGCGTCTCTTCAAATTCTTGCAACTCGGCAAAGTTGATGATGTCTTGGTAGCGCGAAGAGATAAACTGCCGCGTAAAGCCAAGGATTGCGCCGCGGAGAAAGACGTTTTCGCGGACGGTCAAGTCGCCATCAAAGCCGCTGGCGAGTTCGAGGAAGGGTGCGATTTTTCCTGCGCGACCAACCGTGCCCGTTGTGGGTTTCATCACGCCTGAGACGGCCTTGAGGAGCGTGGATTTGCCCGCACCATTTGTGCCGATGATGCCAAGGAGGTCGCCTGGGTGGAGTTCAAATGTGACATGATGAACCGCCCAAAATTCTTTCACTTGGAGGCACCCCGTCAATTTACGCGTGACCCATTCCTTGAGGCCGATGCCTTTGAAATCGCCCTTCAAATAACGTACCGAGACGTCCTCACATTTGATAAACGCCTCAGACATAATACATGAACCTTTCTTCGTTGTGGCGATAAACAAGCAAGCCGACTTCAATAGCAATCAAGCCCCAGACGAGTAGAACGAGATGTGTTTGGAGACTTGGGATAACACCATCGATTGTGATCTCGCGGAAATAGGAGATGTGCCGATAAATTGGATTCCACGCAAAGAACATTTGGAACTTCGCGGGCAACATTTTGATGGAATAGAAAATGGCCGACAGATACATCAAGAGTTGCAGGAAGACCGACCAAAGATAATCCAAGTCGCGGAAGAAAACATAAAAGGAAGCAAGCGCAAGACCGATGCCGATGTTGAGCAGAAGAAGCGTGAAAATTGGATAGACAAGCAAAACATATTTCCACGTAATCGTCACATCACTCAAGAGACAAAACGCAAAGAAGACAACAAGTGTCAGCGCAAAGTTGATGAGGGTTTGCACATTGCGCGCGAGGAGGAAAAGTACTTTGGGAATGGGGACCTTTGAGAAGATAGAGGCATTCGAAGTAATGCTCTTCATGCCAAGTTTCGTTGATTCCGAAAACCAACTATAAAGGATGTTTCCGCAAAAAAGGTAGATGGCAAAGTGCGGGACGTGACGGCCAAAAATATGGGAAAAGACGATGTACATAACGCCGAGCATGCACAGCGGCATCAGCATACTCCAGCCCATACCAAGGACCGTGCGCTTGTATTTCTTTTTGAAATCGCGCTTGACGAGCTCTTCAAAAAGAAAACGATGCGACAAAATTATTTCGCGCAAATTCAACAGGCTCCTTTCATGCCGAGGACGGTTCCAACCGTGCGAAGGCAAATCCAAAGGTCCATCCAAGGGGACCAATTGAGGACGTAGTGGACATCTAATTCAACGCGGCGTGCGTAGTCCGTATCGCTACGGCCCGAGCATTGCCAGAGGCCCGTGATGCCTGGCAAAACGCGGCAGATTGTTTTATACTCGTCCCCATAATAGTGGATTTCATCTTGCACGATGGGCCGCGGTCCGACAAGCGCCATCTCACCTGCAAAGACGTTCAAGAGCTGAGGGAGTTCATCAAGCGATGTGCGGCGCAGGAAACGGCCAAAAGGCGTCACACGCGGATCGTTATGAAGTTTGAAATTGGATTTGTATTCTTTGGCAAGTTCGGCATCGTTTTCAAGGATGGTCGCAAGGCGCGCTTGGGCATCCGCATACATTGAACGAAACTTCCAAATCTTGAACGGCCGACCATTCTTGCCCAGGCGTTCGGCGCGATAAAAAACGGGCCCCGAACTTGTCGCTTTGATGAGGAGCGGAATCAAAATAAAGAAGGGCGACGAAAGAATCAAGGCAATGGTCGCGAGCGAATAGTCGAGGAAGGCCTTTTGTGCGCGGCGCATACCCATGCGTGATTGATTCACCATTTCAAGTCCACCAATCCCATCAAGCGAAACTGCGCGGCCGCCAAAAATAGGAAACGCATCCGTCCGCGGCAGATATTCAATGTGTGTGAACCAGCTTGAAAACTGCCGCGCTTGCGCCCGGAAAAGGCGCTCATCTTGGCAAGCCAAAAGAATCATAATGCCCTTCTTTTGACAGGCGGGAACAATCTCGCGCAAATGCGCATGGTCAAAATGCAGCACAACTTCAAGCCCCAAGTACGAATTGGTCGCGAGTGTCTTCTTAATACGCGCGGCAATTTCCCCTTCGCCCGAAAGCGCGACAGGAATTCGAAAGCACCGAAAGCGATGGATAAGGGCGCGCACAACATTTCGAAAAGCTTGAGAAAAAAGTGCCGCGAACGTGCCTGCACAAAGAATAACCGCGCGCGAGTATTCCGTATTCTGCCGCGAAAAACCGAGGAAGCTCATCAAAAGGAAATGCGAGAAAATAGCTGAAGCACAAAGCCGCCGCAATTCCTCTACGGGATCGAGCGGAATCGATGGATAAAACCAATTCCCTTGATAAAGCCGCAAAACGGCGTTGAGTGCCAAGTACCATGGGATGAGTGGCCACAGCTGAAAATAGTGAAAAGCCGAATAACCCTCAAGCCCAATAATCACATCATAGCCAAGTACAGCAATCGCCCACGCGGCAAAAAGGCAAAACGCATCCGTCCCCATCAACGCCACAACACGCAATCGACCCGTAAGCCACGGAGCAAAGAAAGATGCGTTCTTGTTGTCTGGCGTTTCCATTTTGATTGGCTTATCGATGGGGTGTGCCTTTCCGGCGATAAAGTCTCCACTCGCGAAAAATTCCACGAACCGACGCTACATATTCATAGCGATTATCTGTCGCGGGATTACGAAGTTCTTTCTGCGCATTTCCACAACTGTAAGGTTGCCCAGCTTGGACAAAAAGATAATCTTCGTCATACGGATAATTGCCGCGGTTAGGCCCTTCCGACTGCCCATTGACAACCCACGCCGCAACGCCTATATTATCAAAAACCGCTGGCCGCCGATCGGTCAGATATTCTCCCATGCAAAATTTGAAATTCTTATGACGTTCGGGCCCCGCATAATCGCCGCGAATGATGGGCGCAACTTGCCGCGCCGCCTCAAGCGCATCTCGCGCCGAAAGCGCCACTAGATTATTGCTCAAATTTTGGTAGACGGCTGAATACCCCTCCCAGCAAAAAAGCCCAACCACCGCAACACGAAGCAACATGCGCACGCCACCCTTCTGCGCCTTCCAAGCCGATGCAACAAGCCACGCCAGCCAAACCCAAAGAAGTGGCGCAAGCGTGCCAAGGTACCGATGCAAACTACGAAAATCAATCTTGCTCAGCGAACGATAGTGCCCATTCTCAAACAACAATTGAAGCAACTCAACCGCGACCCCCAACACAAAAAGCCCAAACACCAATCCTTCCGCACGCGTCATCTTGCGCTTGAACAAACGATATAAAATCACACCCCAAGCTGGCAACGCATACGGAACAAAGTAAGCCGAGAGAATTGCAATGGCCCCGTTGTTCGACATCAAATAATTGAGGAGATTTTCCATTCCAATTCACCCCCCAAAAAGACATGGCCACACACGAATATATTGCGCCGCTGGAAGCCAATAACCAAGCTTCGCCCACACCAATGCACACGGAAGTTGAATAATCAAAACCAATGCGCCCAAAAGCCCCCACGTGCGCAAATGGAACCGATCAATAATCGCATACACCCAAAAGAAAATCCCCGCAACAAGAATTGTATCATTGCGAAATGTGCAAAGAATAAGCCCACCCAAAATCGCCGCGACAAACCCACTCCCCTTTTGGTACCGCGTCAAAATCCCAGCAACCATCAAAAGCGTCCCAAGCATACGCGCCGATTCGCGCATCCCACGCAACGACCAAATAATGGGCTGCGGCGCCAAGAAATAAATGATGAGCGCAAAAAGTGCCGCGGTCGAACCAAAGAGCCGCTGCACAATAACATAAAATGGATACGCCGCAAGCGCCCACAAAAACATTGCCACGCACGAACACGTCGCCAATCCATCCAGCCCCGTCACAACACGCACAACCCCACAAAGCGCAGGAAAACCAACACCAAACCGCGGATGAAATGCCTCGCCCCATTCGCCAGCCGCAAAAGCCTCACACATCGGCGCATACCGACACACCGCATCCGGCGATGGAATCAAATAAACTGCGCCAACAACTGCCGCGACTAGAGCGAAGCACCCGATCACAAGAATCGGGGCTCCACTCCATGTCCAAAACTGGACAAGCTTTCTAACGAAATTCGTCGTCACAATTTAGTCGTCACAATCTACCTTAACATTCAAATCCACAGGAATCGACCGCGTCACTTTCAAGCCATCAACCACATCATCAAAGTAGCACGTCCCCGAAACGAACGGACGGTTCTCCGGCACAATGGCCGTCTCGCCACAGTTGCAATCTTCCCAGCCGAGAAGCACAATGCCCTTGAACGTCGCCTTCGTCGTCTTCCCATTCGCCAACGTCAACGTCGCCTTGCCCGAAACAATACCCGTCTTGGACGCCAACTTAATCGTCACGCCATCACCCGACTGAATGTTCATGGACGATTTCGTCACCTTCACATCCGCCGTCGGCACCGCACGAACTGCCGCGGAAGACTTCTTCCAATTGAGCGCATCCTTATCAAAGTCCACCGTGAAAATACTCTTCGAATAAAGTTCGTGGCACGCATCCTCAATGTTGAGCGACCCCGAATAGTACCCGCCGTAAGCCTTCAACTCTTCCGTCGTCGAAATATCTTCCGTGCTCGTCCAGAACGGAACCGTGTTATCTTCCGCTTCAATAATCGCCGGGTTCCCATCCTCGTAAGTCTTCTGCGCATTCGGCGCAACCGACAACAAGGCGCTGAACGTATTGCCGCTCTTCATCTTGAAGATTGGCACGAGCGCATACTTCGAACCCGCAATCACATCCGCGTTGCCCGAAAGCTTCGTCCCATTCGGCATCAAGCCCGAATACTTGACAACGCCCTTCGCATTAATCGTCATCGTCACATACGCCGTACCTGCCGCGACTTCTGCCGCGTCCGTGCTCGCACGCGGGAACGTCACCGTGTACGAACTCACATACTTAGAAATTGCCGCGTCCGCCGAAATCGCAATCTCCTCGCACGAAAGCGTCACCTTGCGCTCCGCATCATAAACCTCAGCAGAAATAGTCCCCTGCGGCGAAACAATCACTTCACACGTAGAACCATTCTTTGCAAGCGTCGCCGAAATGTCACCCACCTTGATGTCATACTCATTCACCGACCCCTTGAACGACGTCTTCTTACCACCAAGATTGACGTACTTCGCCGTAACACGATTCACCTTCGAAATCGAAACCGTAAGCGTGCCTTCCATCCGATTATTCTTCTGATTAATCAGCGGCACATCTTGCGACAACGCCTTGCAGTAGTAGCTATTGGCCACGCCATAACCCGCCATGCTCGACGCGCTCGATGGATCACGCACCACAATCTTAAAGGTCGTCGACGGCCCTTCCGCATAACCCGACGAACGCTTTTCCTTCAACGTCGTCGTCACCGTATACGTGCCCGTCGCTTTCGGCGTACCCGAAACAACAACCTTCCGCGTATCCTTGTCGTACGCAATCTTCATCCCACTCGGCAACTTCCCACTCTTCTTCAACGTCAACTTCCCGTTGCCCTGAATGTTGTACACCGTGTACGACTTGGAAACCGCCGCGCGATAGAACGCATCAATCGTAATCGCATCCGATTCCAAAACCGGCTTGTCCGTATCCGAAACCGTCAACGCAAACGTCTTCTGCTTGCCCAGCACCGACGCATCATCCGCCGCCAACGTCATCTTGAACACTTCATCCGTATCATAACCCGTCCGCGCATCAATCGTATACGTAATCGTCTTCGCCGCGCTCTCACCTTCCTTCCACGAAAGGCTCGTCACCGAAATCTTCGCACGCCCAGTCTCACGCGCACCCGCATCCATCGACACGCGAACATCAATCGCACCCGACACACCGCCCGTACGCGTCACCGTAATCGTCCCGCGCCCGTCAGCTTCCATCTTGCGATCCGTCGCCTTCGAAAATTGCACCGTACCTGGCTTCCAAATCTGATACGTCACATTCTTCACACCCGATGCAACATCCAAATATGCCGCATCATTCGACTCCTTCGCAACATACAACTCACCGCTCTTCGTAAACAACGACGTAAGCGACGCCTCAGCAATCCCGCTCAACTTGTACGACGTCCCCTTCACAAGCTTCATGTACACGTTCGTACTCGTCGGCGTAACACTCTGCGAAACCTGTTCCGGAACAAGAATAATCGCACTCGAAAGCGTCACATCAAACAGCGAACTCGTGCCCGCAAACGAATACGTATCCTTCCCGCGCGTATCGCTGCCCGTCGCATTCGGATACGCACCCACACGCAAATACACATCCGACTTAATCGTCGCCGCATCAATCTCCGCATACACAACGCCCGTCCCCGATGCAACCGTAACCTTCTTGGCATCCCCATACCGACCCGATGGCGACGTGAACAATTCAAGCGAAACCGCCGGCTTATTCACATCCGTCTCAGCCGTGAAAGCAACCTGCCCCGCGGCCAACCCCGAAAGCTTGTAGAACCACGCGTTATCATTAATCTGCAACGTCAACGTATCCGAAGTCGCCCCACCAACCTTGTGCGTCAACTTCGTCGTCGATGAATCCTTGTGCGCCTCATTGTCCTTGCCACCATCCTGATTCACCATCGCCAAAAGTTCGTTCAAACGCGCAATGTTTTCAGTCGTATCATACGTGTAAATCCCGTTCGCATCAGCCGTGCCGCCTTCCTTCGCCATGAAGTGCCCAACAACCGATCCATCCGACTTCAACAACACCATCACAGGCACCGACACACGCCAACCAGACGACGACGCCAACTTATACGTGTTCGTCGCATACAACCAATTCGTCGTCAACTGCTTCTTCGCAGCAGAATCATTAATCATCTTCGACGACCGATAAAACGCACCCGACTTGTTCCACTTGCCACCAGCCGTATACGTCAAAAGCGACGCCTCTTCCAGCTCCAAACTCCGCGGCACATCCACCGCAACAAGCGCCACCTTGTTATCCTGCGACCACTTCGTAAACTTCGCATCCGCATACAAAGAATCTGCCGCGCTCACACAATCCGGGCACCACAAATCACCGCCCAAATTCATCAACACATACCCGCTATCATTCTTCGCCTTCTGCTTCGCAACAGCCAAATCCATCGTCCATTCACCATACTTCAAATTCGCCGCGGTCCGCTCCCCAAGCCAATACGGATACGAAATCGAATTCGCACGATTCGTGCAAACAACCGTCGCCGTCGACTGCGTCTTCTTCTTCGTATCACCCTTGTCATAAATCGTCGCCTTGTAAGTCGTCCCACTCTTCGCACCCGTCGGAACACTAATCGTCACACTCTTGCTCGTGTCATTCTTACCCCACACCACATCTTTCGTCGTCCCCGCAAACGACACCACATTCGTCGCAATCCCCTTCGTCTCGCGCGTCAAACGAAACGTCATGTTCGTCGTCAAAACCTTCCCCGCATCGCTAATCGCAACCTCAAGCGTGTTGCTCGACCCCGTCCCATCACAGAACGTGCCGCCCTTGTACGCAGGCTCCGTCCCATACGCACTAATGTACTTCTCAATCAACGCAATCAACTCTTCATAAACGTAGTACTTATTAATCGTAATCTGCTTCGAATTATTCAGCGTAATCCACTTCGCCGTGTTCGCAACAATCGTCGTGTTCTTCGCCTCCGACGACGTAATCAGCCTCCCCGTACGCCCAGTGAAATGCTTCTCAACAACCGTGCCATCCGCCTTCTTCCAATAAATCGCCATGAACGGCCAATCCGTCCCCGCATTCTTCATGATCCACTGCTTGTAAGGCGTCACCTTGTTGGCCCCATGATAATACACCATCACCAACTTGCGCGCCTTCTGATACTTCTTAAACTCATCATCACGCAAACCATTGTTAATCATCTGCGAACACCACGCACACGTCGACTCACCCCAATATGCAATCAACGGAATGTTGTTCTCTTCCGCATAGGCCTTCGCCTTGTCATAATTCGTATTCCATTCGCCAAGCTTAACTTCGCCCGTCGAATACTCAACATCTGCCGCGTTCGCAGCAAAAACACCCATCGCCACAAGGCAAATGGTCAACAGTTTTTTCAGTTTCATGTTGTTGTTTCCTTTTTGATTGTGTGTTCTAAAATCTTACTTCATGAATTGAAAAGGCGACATCGCCTTCTTGAAAAGATTCGTCCCATTCGGATAATTAAGTGCCGCGCTCTTGCGCAAACCATCCACCACCGATTTCTGCAACTCCCTCGACTTCCTCTTCAAAATCATCTCGCGCATCTCTTCACGCGTCACATCTTCCGCATACGCCCCAAGCTGCAGCAAAATCCTCGCCAAATGATACTCCTTATCCTTCTCCCCAGGCCCCTCACGCGTCTCCAACAACTTAACAATCATCAACCCATAAACCGTATCCAACGGCGCCGTGTACTCATCCTTCTTCAACGCGGCAATCTTCGCCTTCAACTCATCCCCCTCAATCTTGTCCAACAAAAACCATCCCCACTCGCCACCTTCTTCCTTCCCAGGATCATCCGAATATTCATCCGACAACTTCCCAAAATCCTCGCCAGCCTTCAACTTCCCATAAACTTGCTCACCCTTCACCCGCACCAACGCATTCGTCGCATCCACCATCTTGTTGTACTTCACAATGTTCGCAAGCCGCGTGCTAATCTCCTCCTCAGTCGCATTCACCGTAAACTTCTTCTCCCACAACGTCCCAATCAAATCCTCTTCCGCACCCTGCACCTTGTACTCCTCATACAAATCCCCAAGCACCTTCTTCGTCGATGCCTCAGTCGAAAACTTCTTCCCAAACATCGCTCTCCGCCGCGCCGCACATTTTGCCGCAACCCCCTTGTCAACCTCAATCCCCGCCTTCTTCGCATACCCAACCAAAAGCTGCCGACCAATCCACTGCCCCAAAATCGCATCCCCCATCTGCTCCGCATACTCCGCCTCCCCCTGCGGCTTCTTACCACCCGCCTTCAACAACGCTCGCCGCAAATTCACTTCCTTCATGAACCCACCCTTCGTCAACGCCACCCCATTCACCTCAACCAAAACCTCACCATCCCCCAACGAAGAAGCATAACGATTCGTCGCCGCTACAATCAAAGAGCCCTTGCCCTCCTGAGCAACGCCCTCCGAACTGCGGTCGCGGCACCCTGCAAGCACCATCAACCCAAGAACAAAAACCAATCCAAAAAACTTCTTCATTCTATCTAAACGCCTTTCCCCTTCAACGGAGAAAGGGGGAGGGGACTTTTACATCCTCTCCCCCATTCTTAGCTAATGCCGAATCAATTATTCAGCAATCTCCGCGATCACCCACGTCGGCATGATCGTGGAGAGCTTGCCAGCAACAGCGAACTTCTTCGAGAGCGACTTGTTGTAGGTGAGCGACCACGTACCATAAGCGATCGTCACGCCGTCGAATTCGTCCTCAATGCCATCGCACATACCGAAGCCATAAGCCGCGGTCGCGTCCGTGCACTTAGCCGTGCAGAACGGAGCCTGCGCGAGACCAGCGAAGTTACCCGAAATCTTCGAGAAACGATCGTTCTTCGTGTCAAACGTACCAAAACCAGCAGCCGTCACTTCGCCCATGTAGTCAGCGGAGAGCGTGAAAGCAGCTTCGACCTTCTTCGCGGTCTTGTCAATACGGTTGAACTGGAGCGTCTCGACGTCCGCGATAGCCGCAACAGCCGTCTTCTTGCACCAAATCACCCACGTGAAATCCGAGAGGTCATCCGTGCACTCGCACTCGCAGTTGTAAACAACACCCTCGACCTTCTGGCTGCCCGTCACACGGTAGCAGAGAGTCTCAGGATCCGAGCACTCAACCTTCACCTTCGACGTCTTGGCAACCGTCGTCTTGACCGAAGCCGCGAACTTGTAAACCGTCGCGCAGTCAGTCTCAACCTCAACTTCCTCGCCGCACTCTGCGAATGCGCCGAAGCCCATCGCCGCAACAGCGGCCGCAATCATGAGTTTCTTCATGTTTGTCTTTTTCCTATCTTTTGCTTCTTCTCCCAGTCAGGTGAATTTTCACCCTTCTAAGACCGGAGCTACCCGGGCGATCCATCAATTCGGCGGTATCTTACCGACCCACTTTGTTGAACCCGCGTGAACACGGTCGGCACACATGTTATGCCATTCGGCCCTCAGCAGAGGTTTGAGTTTCGCCCTGCCTTCAGACTGGCCTCATCACATCAAAGAGTCAACTTTCATTTTGCCCGGTTGTACCCTAGGCCCGGACATCATGTCCGAATCCTCTCGTCTGCTCAAAGACGCGCATATTATAGCATATTTTTGACCCCCACGTCAAGGGGGAAGTTAAACTTTTTACACTAATTTCATAAAAACGCATCTTCCGCGGCACTTTTGCACATATTCCTTTCTAAAAAACTTCACCCCCCCGCGGCACTTTCCCCGCTCTCGACCCCTTCCAACCCCCTCCGCGCCACTTTTCACACACTCTATACGGCCAATCCCACCACCCTATAACCGCACCCCAATCTCCCCGTAACCCAGCCGCGTTACGCGCGTAACCTAGCAAAATTACGCGACCCTTCCACCTCCCCAAAAATCTCCCCCTTCCATTCCGCCCTTAAATATGGTATAATATCCCCCATGAACATTCCTAACATCCCTGCCGTGCCAGATATGTGCGACGAAGAAGCCTTCGCCCAATTCAAATTCCTTGGCGAACAATTTGCCCTCATAGAATCCTCCTACAAAGTCATCGCAAAAAGCCTGACCAAATGCCAAACACTCGCCCAAACTTGCCTCGCGCTCGAAAAAGAAAATCCCGCCGCGCTCCAAGCCACTCGCTCCCTCCTCCTCCAAGCCATCGATGACCTCAAAGCCGCCATCCTCGCACCTCCAACCGACCCATCCAAATGCGTCCTCCCGCCCTTCGCCACCGACGACCTCCACAAACTCAATCGCCAACTTGACGAATACTTCTACAACCACATCTCAACCCAAGACATCCTCCACCGCGCCCACGAAGCCTTCAATCATACTCCCCAAATCGTCGTCACCGTCATCACCATGGAAAATAATGGCATCCCCATTGACGACCTCATCGCCGACACCATGCTCACCTTCAACTCCATCATGGCCCAAGTTCCCCAAGTCCTCGATGCCAACCCGGGCTACAAAATCCATCCCAACTCAGAGGCCATCGCAAAAGGCCTCTGCGCTCTCCAGGCCATCCGTATCGTCGTCGAAAAAGCCGATGCCTGGATCCACGCAAAAGCTCGCACCCTCAGCCCAGTCCCTCAAATCCTCTCCGCCTTCCAATCCCAACTCCAAGACATCAAAAGCTCCCTCGCCGAAACAAAATCTGCCGCCACCTCAGCACAAGCTCTTGCACAAAGCAATAATGGCAAACTCGGCCTCATCCAAGATAACTACCGCGACTTCAAAAAAGAATACGAACGCGACGCCAAATTCCAAGCCGACAAAGCATCCGAAACCAACAACATCGTCAAAACAATCGCCGCAGTCGCACCCTCCGCTCAAACTCTCCTCGCCGCCGCACGCGGCGAACCCCAACGCAAACCCTCCAACACCATCTCACTCGCCGATGCCGCACGCATCATGCGCCGCATCTGCCCCAAACACTTCGTCGATGAACGCACCTTACAACGCTGGGTCGAAAAGGGTGTCGCGGCAAAATCGGGCCTCTCCATCACCTGGGCCAACTTCGCCACTGAAGCCACCTGGATCGCATGGTGCCAGGAGTATAATAATTCCTTCGCACCCCCACCCGACCTCCTCCACTAATCCCATCCCCCTCCGCGGCACTTTTCTAGCCCCTTCAATACAATGGAACCACCTCAAACGGCGCGGCTCTTATTTGCCTTTACCCTCTTGACCCTTCGCATCATCCTTCTTGCCCGCGGCAATCTTCTTCTCAACCTCGGCCAACTTTTCCTTTGCCTCGGAAATCCCCCACTCCGCAACCCCACGATACCACTTCGCCGCCTCCTCGTACGACTGCTCCACACCAATCCCATCCCGATAAAAATCCCCCATCTTAATCTCAGCTTCAGCAACCTTTTCTTCCGCCGCCTTCCGATACCATTTAATCGCCTCTTCAATCGATTTCTTAACACCTAACCCCTTCTCATAACACTCACCCAATTTGAAAAATGCATCGCTCTCACCTTGTTCAGCCGCCTTAAGATACCACTCCACCGCCTTCGTATAATCCACCTCAACCCCCCATCCCTCCCGATAACAATCGCCCACACTCAACTGTGAAACCTTCTCGCCTTTCTCAGCCGATTTCCAAAACCATTTAAACGCCTTTTCAAACGAAGACTCAGTGCCCAGCCCCGTAAAATATGCATCCGCCACCCGAAACATCGCCCAACTATCCCCTTGCAGTGCCGCCGCCATGTTCCACCGATACGCCTCCGCGTCAGAACTTCTCTTGGACTTCCCAAACTTATGACAATAAGCAAGATCCTTCTGCGCCCTAATATGCCCTTTCTCCGCCGCCTTAAGATACCAATCCATCGCCTCGTCAATCGACTTCTCAACACCTTTACCTTCCTCATAACATACACCCAACAAATACTGCGCCTCCAAATCCCCCTGCTCGGCCGCCTTCCGAAACCACTCCACCCCTTCCTTCTCAGACTTCTCTACTCCCTCCCCCCTCATATACGCACTCCCCAATCTCCTTTGCGCCCCGACTAATCCATTCTCCGCCGCCTCACGATACCACCTAATCGCCTCGTCAATCGACTTCTCAACACCCATCCCCTTCTCATAACATGCACCCAACAAACTTTGCGCAACCCGATTCCCTTGCTCCACCGCCTTCCGAAGCCACTCCACCCCTTCCTTCTCTGACTTCTCGACACCCTCCCCTTTTATATACGCCCTCCCCAATCTCCTTTGCGCCTCAGAAACCCCCGACTCGGCCGCCTTCCGAAGCCACTTCACCCCTTCCTCCGCAGATTTCTTCACACCTTGACCAGCCATATAAAGAAATCCTAGCTTCATCTGCGCCTGCGCATTCCCTTTCTCCGCCGCCTTCCGATACCACTTCGCCGCCTCTGAATACGATTGCTCCATCCCTTTTCGACCATAATAATAACAATCCCCGGTCATACAATCTAAAACCGAGTTACCTCCAAAAATCATCGCCAGCAATCTCTCCTCAGGTGAGATTCCTTCGTCGCCCTCATTCGGATTGTATTCGGACTCTTCTTTTCTCATTTTGATACCTCTTCTATCTTTTGATTTGCAACTGCCCTATATTATACCATATTCCGCGGCAATTTTCAACCACCCCCACCCAAAAATCTCTCCCCCTCCAAAAATCTGCCGCACCCCGATTAAATTTTTCTCCCGCCCCTAGAAAAATTTCGCCACACCCCGATAAAAAATTTGCCGCGCCCCTACAAAATTTTCGCCGCGCCCC
>CAVGIZ010000039.1:0-14142 GCA_963629255.1 Anaerovoracaceae bacterium | reverse complement strand
GTCCAGCGGTATTTGGACGAGGTTTTGGCGTGGCACAAGCTTTCGAAGGAAGAGCGCGAGAAGGCGCTTGAAGCGATGAAATTGAAAGGAGGCGCAACCATGTAGCGCACCTCCACCTAGCTGGTTACAGCATTTGATCTTTGACAATTGAATATTTTTGATACGCGGAAAGAAGCCGCGGTTAGGCGTGGGATTGCAGGCGGGCGATGGTTTGCGCGAAGTCTTTATCGTGGGTCTTGACTTCGATGCGGGAAGCGTTGCCGCGGAAGGAAGCCATGCGAACGAAGTCGCAAATAAAGCGGTCGGCGCGGTGGAGTCCTGTGCCGCCTGTGTAGGAAATGCGCAGGCGTTCTTCTTGTGAAGAGTTTTCTTCGCTGCCATCGAAGACGATCCAAATGAAGTCGTTGGGATGCGAGGCGAGATGGGTGCGGGCTTGGGCGATTAGGTCGGCGGCGGACGCGGCACTTTTTTCGGCACTGAGGATGAGGTTCCAGCCGTCGAGGATGATAAAGCGTCCGTTGGGTGGAAGGTGGCGCAGGTCGTCCGCGGCGAGGAGGGCCAAATCGAAATGAGACGAGAGAGAGTCAAGTTCCGCTTTGAGGGCGTCGCGTTCGGCGTGGGCTTGTGCGAGTGCGGTTTTGAGTTCGCGGAGGTGAGTGAGGCGCGAGGAGAGCATGATTTGTTGGGAAGCGTTGCTCATGAGCGAGTGCGGCGTGGGCGTTTGAGATAAGCGCGGAGTGTGCCGCGGTGGAGGATGAGGGACGCGAGAAAATAGACGAATGCGCCGGAGATGATGAGGGTTGCGAGCGAGAGGATTTGGTTCCAGTGTGCGAGGAGTGGGCGCAAGAAGAAAAGTGCCGCGGCCATGAGGATGGAGGCGAGGAGCATGCGTGTGACGGGCTTAAGACAGGAGGTGCGGAGAGTGAGCGAGCCGTTCTTGCGGTGGGCGGCGTGGATGAGGAGGATGCAGCCGACGGCGGCGCAGAAGGTGGTGGAGGCGGCGAGGCCGACGTGGCGCCATTCAACGGGAAGGAGCGTGACGGCGAGGATGTTGAGGCACGCGTTGAGGCAAACGGTGATGACGGAAACGCGCAGAGGCGTCTTCATATCGTTCTGGGCTTGGAACCAGGGAACGAGGGATTTTTGGAAGCCGAAGAAGCCGAGGCCGAGTGCGTAGACGGCGAGGGCGCGTGAGACGCGAGTGGTGGCGATGGCGTCGAAGGTGCCGCCTTCGTAGATGACGCGGGTTGTTTCGGGTGCGAGGATGAAGAGTCCGGCCGCGGCGGGGAGCATGACGAACATGAGGGAATTGACGGAGGAGGTGAGGGCGGTGCGTGCGCCGGTGAGGTCGTTTTTGGCGAAGTGGCCCGCGAAGGTTGGCAGGAGGACGGTGCCGAATGCGACGCCGATGACGCCAAGCGGGAGGTCCATGAGGCGTTCGGCGTAACCGACGACGGCGGCGGTCCAGGGGCTGGCCCATTGGGCGAGGATTTGGTCAAGCATGTAGTTGACTTGGATGGCGCCGGCGCCGAATGCGGCGATGCCGAGGTTGCGCCAGACGAGGCGTGTTTTTTCGTCGTGCCAACCGAGGAAGGTGAGGCGCGGCGTGACGCCCATTCGGTGCATACAAATGAACATGAACACCATTTGGACGGCGCCTGCGAAGAGGATGGCCCAGGCGGTGTAGATGATGCGCGTGCGAGCGGGAAGGGACGGGAAGAAGCAGAGAGTCGCGAGCGCGGCAATCCAGAGGATGTTGAGGAGAGCTGGCATGAAGCCCGCCGCCTTGAAGCGCCCCAGCGCATTGAGGACGCCCATACCAAAAGCCGCGCCGCAAATGAAGAGCATGTACGGAAGCAAGATTTGGACGAGTGTGACGATCAATTCGGCGCGTGGACCGAGCGCGGCAAAATGGGCGAAGAGGCCAAGGCCGAGGCAGGCGAGGATGGTGATGGAGGCGAGCGCGGCAAAAACGGTGGTCATCACGGCGCGTGCGAGGCGCGCGGCTTTTGCGACGCCGACGGCTTCAACTTCGCCGCGGAAGACGGGGACAAATGCCGCGGTCAGTGCGCCTTCGCCGAAGAGTTTGCGCATCATGTTCGGGATGGCAAAGGCGAGGGTGAAGGCAGATTGTTCGACGCCCGCACCAATCAAGCGGGACTGGAGCATTTCGCGCACGAGGCCAAGGACGCGGCTCGCGGCCGTGAGGATGCCGACGATGAATGCGTTGCCTAGGATGCCGCGTGACACGAGTGCGCCGATTAGGATTGGGCCGTGAGTTTTTGGATGGCCGCGACGAGATGCTTTTGAACGGCGGCTGTGACGAAGGGCGCGGTGTCGCCACCATAACGGGCGATTTCGCGGACGGTCGAGGCCGTGACGTAAGCGAGGTTTTCGCTGGGCATCATGAAGAGGGTTTCGATTTCGGGGGCCATGCGGCGGTTCGTGAGCGCCATCTGGAATTCGTATTCAAAGTCGCTATAGACGCGGACGCCGCGGATGACGACGTGCGCATTTTCGCGGCGGCAGAAGTCGACGAGCAACGTATCGAGCACCTTGACCGTAACGTTCGTGAGACCCGCTTTGGCGACATCTTCCGTGATCATGGAAAGACGTTCGGCGCCCGAGAACATCGCGCCCGATTTGGCGGACGTGGCGGCAACGGCCACGATGAGGTGGTCGTACAGTTTGGCGGCGCGGCAGATGAGGTCGAAGTGCCCACGCGTCATGGGGTCGAATGTGCCTGGATAGACCGCAATTTTTTCTGCCATGATGTTAGCCCAGTTTTGCTTTGAGTTCTTTGACTTCGGCGCGAAGTTTGGCGAGCATCTTCGGAACGAGGACGCGTGCGCCAAATTCTTTCATGCTTTCCGCCGGTGCGCCGAGAACGTATTTGACGGAGCCATCGAGGGATTGTGGCACGCCCGCTTGTGGGCCGACTTGCACGCCGTCCGCAATTTTGATGTGACCCGAGACGCCCGCTTGCGCCCAGATGAGGCAGCCGTAGCCAATCTCGGTTGAGCCCGCGACGCCCGATTGCGCGATGAGCCCCGAATAGCCTTTGACCTTGACGTTGTGGCCAATTTGGACGAGGTTATCAATCTTCGTCATCGGGCCAATGTAGGTGCGGCCAATGCGTGCGCGGTCAATCGTCGTATTCGAACCAATTTCGACGCCATCGCCAATTTCAACGATGCCAAGCTGTGGGATCTTTTCGATAAAGACGCTGCCATCTTCGCGGCGACCATTGTTGAAGCCGTAGCCATCGCCGCCCAGCCGCACGCCACAATGGATAATGCAATCCTTGCCGACGAGCGTGCCTTCGCGCAGCGTGACTTGCGGATAGATGTGTGTGTGCGCACCAACCTTGCAGCCTTCGCCGATGAAAACTTGCGCCTCGATGATTGCGCCTTCGCCAATTTCCGCACCCTTCTCGATGACGGTGAACGCGCCCACATGAACGTCCGCGGCAATTTTTACGGTCGAATCAATGATGGCCGTTGGATGAATGCCAGGCGCGCGAACGGGTTCGGGCGGCGCAAAAAGTTTGGCCGCGCGCATACAGGCGTGGTTAGGATCGTCCACGCGAATGATGCTGCACGGCGCGCCGCGATCCCAATCCGGTGGAAGCAAGACGACGCTCGCTTTTGTTTCTTGCACGAGCTTGACGTGCTTCGGATCTTTGCAGAAGCTGACGTCGCCCGGGCGCGCTTCTTCAAGCCCGCCACAGGCCACCACATCCACATCGTTCCCCTCGAGGACGCCCCCGAGGACTTTTGCGAGTTCGCTTGCTTTCATAGTTATTTTTCTTTCGTCTTGTTCGCGTCTTCAATCGCCTTTTGAATCGCGGGTGTCACATCGAATTCCGCCTTCACGTACGGCATCGCATTCGCATCGACAATAAAGTCGTAGCCGTTCGATTTGGCGTAGTCCGTGATCTTCTCGCGAATTTCATCGGTCGTTGCTTTGAGAAGCGTGCCTTCAAGTTTCTGAAGTTCGTCTTGCGATTTGAGTGCCTTGTTGCGAAGGTCCTGCTGGCCATTCATGAACTTCTCCTGAACCTTCATCAGCTCCTTCTCGAGCTCCGCCTTCTTCGCGGCAGAAAGCATCGGATTGCGAAGCTGGTCGCTCAACTTCTTGCCCTCGGTCTGAACCTTTTCAAGCTCTGTCTTGAGGCTATCGATTTCCTTCGAATAGTTCTTCTCGGTCGTCGCCAAGATCTTGCGATTAGACTCATAATTCGGATGATTGCGCACCAGCTTCATCAGGTCAACCGTGCCAATTTTCATATCCGCAAACGCCGTCGTCGCAACCGCCGCGAGCATCGCCACCAACATCAATTTCTTCATTTTGTATCTTCTTTCTTTTATGTGTAATTTATGTTTTAGAAATCGTAACCGACCGTGAACGAGAACGCCTCATCCTCCGCATGATCTGGCTTTTCAATCGGCGTCGCAAAGTCAAGCCGAATCGGGAACATCGGAATGTCCAGGCGAATACCAATACCCGCCGTCCACGCAAACGTGTCGGAGAAATCAAGTTCAAACGGATCTGCGCCAACCGAGCCCAAGTCCGTAAACACCGCCAGGCGCAACATCTTCACAATCGGAATCGTGTATTCAAAGTTCATGCAGAAAAGCGTCTGGCCGCCCCACGGCATCGCATAACCCGACCCATTGTAATAATTGTGATAGTAATTATCGCTCGCCGAATTGCTCGGCGCCCACGTCGCAAACTTCGTCACGTGACGATACTTAATGCCGCGAATCGAACGCGGGCCTCCCAAGAACATACGATCGTAAATTGGAATCTCATCCGAAATCGCATCAATCGTCTCCGCGCGAATGCCCGCCATAAAGACGTGGTTGAAGCGCTTCCAAATCGGGAAGTAATGGCGGTGGTTAATCCCCGCGCGCCAGAACTTGATATCGCCGCCCGCCGAAATATCAAAGAAGACTTGCGACTTGCCACCCGACGTCGGCATGCGGAAATTGTCGCGCCCATCGCGGCTCCAGAACAACCGCACAACCGATTCCCAGCTGTCGCCATATTGATTCTCTTCATCTTGCAACGAAACCGTCTTGCCATCGTACAACCACTTGCCCCATTGCGTGTCATCAAACTCAATGTACTCAATCGAATACCGCGCACCAAACCGGCCAAACGCTTCCCACGTCGGCCAAAACTTAACCGGATAGCTCATCGTCGCCGCCGCGCCCGTGCGATACAAATCATAGTCATCATACCAACGCCCGCGGCGATAACCCTCAACCGTAAACTCCAACAAACGATCCCACAAATGCGGCTCGGTCACACTCGCTTCAAACGTCTGAATACGCGGGCCCCACTGCGCAAACGCACGCCCCTTCTGCCCCGCACCACGGAACCACTTGCCAGGCGCAAACAAATCAAAATTCGACTGCGAAACTTCCGCCGACAAATACACCGAATCAACCGAGCTCGCGCCAATGCCCACCATGAACGAACCCGTGTTCTTCTCTTCCACTTCATACACCAAGTTGCGATACTCCTCGCCCGCGGCATTCTTCCCACGCCCACTCGGCTCCAAATAATAACGCACCCGCGAGAAATAATCCAAGTTCTCCAAACGCTTCTGACTGCGCTCCGCACGGTCCGCCAACATCCGGTCCCCCGGCCCGAGCGCAATCTCGCGCCGAATCACCTTGTCCATCGTGTAATCATTCCCGCGCACCACCACATCATCAATCACCACCGGCACGCCTTCCGTCACACGAAAATCCACATCCACAATCGACTCATCATCCTCGCGCGGCAAACACCTCACATCCACGCGCGAATCCGCAAGCCCCGAGTCCCCTGACCCGACCGCCACCTGAATCCGATGCGCCGCGTCCGCCAAAATCTTCTCACCCGCAACCGACCCCTCTTCCGGCAACTCGCTCTTCCCACGCACCGCCTCTTCTGGATAACGCGTCAGCCCATGAATCGTCATCTTCCCAATCCGATACCGCGCGCCCTCCTCAATCTTGAAACACACATCCACCTTGCCTTCCGCATCCTCACACGCACTCCGCTCCGGCAACGCAACCTTCACATCCAAATAACCATGGTTGCGGAAAATCTCAGCAATCTTCGTCGAACACTGCGCCTGCTGTTCCACCGTCACCGGCGAATCCGTAAACCACCCAATCGGATTCCACCACGGATAATCATTGATCGCCTCACGCAATTCCGCCTCATCAATCTCGCCTTCACCTGGCTCCCACCAAGCCGAATTCCACCACGACCCCTTCACAATGTGCGGCGCGCCTTCAAAAATAAACGACCGAAATTTCTGCCGCGCCCCCTCATCCACCATGAACGTAATCGTCGCATTATTCCCGCTCCCGAGCGGCGTCACAATCGGCGTCACCTTCGCATCCAAATAATACTTCTTCTGATACGCCAAACGCACTTTCGCCGCGGCCGCCGCCAAATCCCCTTCACCATACAAATACCCATCCTTCAGCTCCGACTCCTTCGCCACGCGCGACTCACTAAAATAATCACATCCCTTCACCACAAGCGGCGCCTGATACCGCACCTTCCGCTTAATCAAAAACGTCACCTCAACCCCATCCGCCAAACGCTGCGCATCCGCGTCAATCTCCTCAAACTCCCCAGAGTCCTTCAACGCATTCACGTCGCGCGTCACCGTCACAGGATCATATTCCTCACCAACCTTGGTCTGACACCGCGTCGCAACCGACCCCGTGTCGCCCCCAAAGCCGTCCAGAATCTTCACCTTAACGTCCACAACATTTGCCGCGTTCAAACTCGCGAACGCGCACACGCTGCCCAATAGGATGAGTAACTTCTTCATAAATCGGTTCTTCCTTACTTAATCATCTGCAACGACTTCTTCATAATCTCGCGATCAACCGTCTCCTCCACAACGCTCTTACCAATCCCCGTCGGCACCACAATCGCCTCGCTCCCCGTCGCCAACTTCCACGCATCTAGCCCCTCGAGCACACTATCCGCCTGCGTGATCAAATGCCGCGAATGCACCGCGCCCTCCAACGACCCGCATTCCTCCAACTTCGTCACAATCGTATTGCGATCCTTCTCACTCATCACGCCCTTATTCATCGCGTAATTCGCCTCCATCACAATCCCAATCGCCGTCGCATACCCATGCGGCAACTTGAACGAACTCATCGACTCCAACCGAAACGCCCCCCACTGCGCAAAGTGCGTCTCACCCTTCTTCATCCGCGCCGCCACCAGCGCCTGCACAATCTCACTCCAATACTTCTCATCCCTCGCCTTGAACGAATCCACATGCGACAGCAACTTCTTCGCGAGCACCCCATCCGACGGCAACGCCACGCGCAAACACTCCGCAAATCCGCCGCGCCACACCGCGTCCACCACCGTCTTCACAAACGCCGTATCCACAATCACCGCACTCGGCGCACTCATAATCCGATACGCATCCTTAATCCCCGGATAGTCCATCGCCGCATTGTCCGCATACGCCGCATCCACCTGCGCCGCCAACGTCGTCGGAATCTTCACAATCTTCACGCCACCACGCACCTGCGCACCCGCATAACTCGCCACGTCCAACACCGTCCCGCCGCCCATCGCGACCAAACAATCATTATGCCCAATCTGCGCCGCCAGCATCGCCTGCTCAATCCGCGTCGCACTCTTCCAATTGTCACCCTTCACGCGCTCGCCGCCCAACAGCAAAATCGGCTTGTCCACAAGCTCAATCCCATTCGCCTTGATGTACTTGCCCATCTTCGAGCCAAGCCCCTCCGTCTTCTGCACGACGTTCGCATCCGCCACCAGCATCATCCGCGGCTTCTCACAGCCCGTCACCGCCTTCAGCGTGTCAATCAAAATTGTATTACCCTCCGCAAAAATATCTTCTGCGAATTCAATTGGATATGGATAGGAGTTCTTCCGCATGTTTCTTTACCACGTTAGTTTGTTTATCACCACCGAGCATCCGGGCAATTTCCGCCACGCGGCCCTCGCCCTTCACCTCGCTTATTACCGTCCGCGTCCGCCCATTTTGAACAGACTTGGACACCACTAAATGTCTCTCTCCCCACACCGCACTCTGCGGCAAATGCGTAATCGCAATCACTTGATGCGTCGCGGCCACCTTCCTCATACGCCGCCCAACCGCCTCGCCAACTTCCCCGCCAATGTTCGCATCAATCTCGTCAAACACCAACAAGTCCGTCTCATCATGCGCCGCCAACACCGTCTTCAACGCCAACATCACACGCGCCGTCTCGCCACTCGACGCAATCGCCGCCAATTCCCTCGGCCCCTCTCCAGGATTCGGCTCAAACATGTATTCAACCTTGTCGCACCCCGTCGCCTCCGCGGCACGTTCCTCCAGCTTCACCCCAAACTTCGCCTGCAAAAACCCAAGCCCGTGCAGCTCCTTCGTCACAGCCTTCCCCAACTTCTCCGCGGCACTTTTCCTCGCCTTCGTGAGCTCCGCACCAGCCTTCGCCACAGCCGCCTCACACGCCGCACGCCTCGCCCCCAACGCCTCCATCCGCTCCCCGCGACCCTCCAAATCCTCCAGCCGCGCCCTCTTCTCTTCCGCAACCTTCAAAAGCCCCGCAATATCCGCCGCGCCATACTTCCTCTTCAACCGATTCACCACCGTCAACCGCGCGTCCAACTCCTCCAAATCATCTCCCGTCTCCAACTTCGACACTCTATCCGCCACACTCCGCGACAACTCCTGCAACCGCACCGTCAAATCTTCCGCTTCCTTCTGCCAACCCTCCGCCTCCGCAAAGTGCCGCGCCATCTCTCCAAACCTCGCCTGCAAACGCGCCAAAATTTCCGCCGCGCCCTCATCCCCTCCAAGCGCCTCCGTAATCTCATTCGCCGCCTCAACGATCTCACTCGCATGCGCCGCCGCCGCATGCCGCTCCGCCAAATCCTCATCGTCCGACCCCAATTTCGCCTCGTCCAATTCCTCAACCTGAAACTTGAGCATCTCCAATTCATCCGAGCGCACTCCATCCGCTTCCAACGCCTCAATCTCACCACGCACGCTCACCAATTCTCCCCACGCCGCCACATACTCCTTCCAAATCGCGCCCCCACAAATCCCACCAAATGAATCCAATGCCCCACGCTGAAAACCCTCTTCCAAAATCTTCTGATTCGCCCGCGGACCATGCACATCCACCAAAATCCGCCCCAACTTCTTCAACGTCGCCACAGTCGTCGCCGCATCATTCACCCATGCTCTCCCGCCCCCCGCGGCAGATATCGTCCGCCTCACAATCAACGAACCCTCTTCACATTCCGGCAACCCAGCCTCACCCAAAACATCCCCCACACGCCCCCACAACGCCGCCGGCACCTCAAAATCCGCCTCAACCCGCGCTTCCTTCGCACCCTCCCGCACAACCGAACTATCCGCGCGCCCGCCCAAAACCAATTCAAGCGCCCCCATCAAAACCGACTTGCCAGCCCCCGTCTCACCTGTTAAAACGTTCAAGCCCGCGGCAAATTCTGCCTCGGCCCTCTCAACAATCGCGAGATTCGAAACTGTCAACCTTGATAGCATCCTCTATACCACCAAAACTAAACTTTCTAATACCTTCTCTTTGTCGTCCCCACCTAGAAAGAATCGTCTCATTTCGTTTGTATTCTCCCTTCTAAGTTGGAGCGGGCGATGGGAATCGAACCCACGTAAGAAGCTTGGGAAGCTCCTATTCTGCCATTGAATTACGCCCGCAGAAGACAGGCTGTTGGCGGAGAGAGAGGGATTCGAACCCCCGATACCCTTGCGGGTATGCATGATTTCGAGTCATGTGCATTCAACCAGGCTCTGCCATCTCTCCAGCACGTTTCAAGGCGCATATTATACCATATTTTGACCCCATCCGTCAAGGGGGTATTTTCAACTTTTTTTATTTCCACATAAAAACCCATCCCCCACCCCCTTTCCCCACACGTAAACCACTCCAGCCCCCACCTCCCCGCGCCCAGTACCTTCCTCGCACGTAAGCAACCTAACCCTCTCTCCACCTAAATGCGCCATCGTTGCTTCCACCCCCAAACCCCCGCACTCTCCTTCGCTATTTAGACCCATAATATCCCATATTCAGGTCTAAAAGCCAATGGCATTTGTAAAAAGACCTAGGTACATTTATTAAAAAGACCACCCCTTTTTAGCAAAAAGACCTACCCCTTTTTAGCAAAAAGACCTACCCCTTTTTCATAAAAAGACCTAGGTCTTTTTTCTGAATACACCTACCCCTTTTACCAAGCCCCAGCCAAGGAAATACCTGATGTTCTTCCCTCCCCCTCCAAAAATCTGCCGCGCCCCGCCCTCCATCCCGTGTTTTGCCGCGGCCGCTCTGCCGGGCCGCAATCACCAACGGCGCACTTCCTTTTCTTTCCGCGCAAGCCCGAACCGAAGTGCAGCTAACACACCAGCCAAGCCCACCAGCCAGCCCCAACCCCACCAAGCCCTACCGGGCACCTACCATCATCAAGCAATTGATAATCCCCACCAAGTCCTTCCCCTCGCCCTTCACATTCAGCCTCCCGCCCCGCTCCTTCTCATCCGCAACCCACTCATTCTCCCCCCTCGCCCCCACAATCCTGTACCTCCCCCTCTCCACCACAAAATACTCTGGACAAATCGCCGCCACCACCGTCACCGGATCCCACGACGAATGCCGATGTCCCTTCGGATACACCTCCCCCACAACGCCTCCCACGCCCTCGCCCGTCAAAATATCCTTCCCCAGCTCAAAATCCGAAACCACAATCGGCACCCCCGCCTCCTCCAAAACAAACTTCGCCGCGCCCACATCCCCTCGCACATTCCACTCGCTCCCGCCCGCCTTCCGCGTACACCCCATCACATAAAAACACTTCACCTTCCGCGCCACCAACTCCTTCCCCGTCAAACCCGAAACCTCATCCGCGGCACTTTTCAAAAGCCTCGCAACATTCGATAAATACCCAATACAAATAAACGTCACGCTCCCATCCGCCGCGCCCGCCAGCGCCTTCCGATACACCCTCACCGCATCCGGCGCCTCATCCGCATTCCCATGCTTCACATACTTCGCATACTTCTTCACAAGCCCTTCCAATTCCGCCCGACACCCATCATCCACGCGGCACTTTTTCTCCCCTTCTTTCCGCGCCGGACGATACCCCCCAATCGGAACCTCCCGCCCCGCCAATCCATTCATCACCTCAAGTGCCGCGACCGACCCATTCCCCCGCGTCGAACTCCCCATCGCCAAAATCTCACACTTCCCCTCATCCGCCAAATGATGCAACACCGCCACCGCCCCCACATCATCAATATCCGTCGCCATATCCGTATCGAGAATAATCCGCGGCACTTCTCCCGCGAAACAATTCACGCCCATCGCGACCACCGCGGCACATTCCAAAAGTATCTTCGTAATCTTCATGCCGCACATTATACCATATTCCCGCCTAAATTACAATCCCCAACACCTTGTGTCACTGCACCCGAATCACCATCCCCGACGTCCTCAACGAAAACACCCACTGGTTCGGCGGCAAACCCTGCGTATCATTGATAACCGAATTCGCCGTCGTCAACCCATACGGCTTCTTCTTCCCAAATGTCTCCTTCGGGAAGTTCGTCCAATATGTATTCTGCGTCTCTTCATCCAACTCCGCCCACAGCTTCACACACTCCTTATTATCCAAATACTCCCTCCACTTCGGGCACCCATCCGCGCCAATGTAATAACGGTGCATGTACTCGCCACCCGCAAACGTCGACCCCGAATAAAACATCTTGCTCGACCCCTCAAACATATCCCCCTCAAAATGGTACGTCACCTGACGCAAATAACCCACATACCCAAACGCCTTCTCCGCGGCACTTTCCACATTCTCCCCAATCCACACCTCCATCGGCTCACTCAGATTCTTCCCCACATTCCAAAACATATTCATTGGAATCGCCTTAATCCCTGGCCCCAACTTAATCGTCGGCCCAACAAGATAGCTCTCTTGCAACACACCATCGCCTAACTTCGTCTCAAGCACATTCCCCGCCGCATCAGTCGCAAAACCAATCTCAAAATCCCCACTCAAACTAGTATTACCAAAACATGCACACCCCGCAGCATTCGTCACACCCCGCGGGAAAAATGGGGTTATCGTCGTCAACGGACACGACCCAATCGCCCGCGATTCCAAACTCTCCAACGTCTCAGGCAACGTCAACATCTTGCTCGGCTCCTTCGACTCCGTAAACGACACATCAAACGCTTTCTCCCCAATCGTCACAATCTTCCCGTCCTTCACACGCTTGCCCAAATTCAAATGCCCATCCGGCCCCGCCGTGACAATCCCCGTCACCTTGAGCGCCTCGGCCGCCCCCGTCACACTAACCGTCCACTTCCCATCCGTCAGCGTCTTCGCCTCCTCATCATAATAAAGGAAGTCCGCGTCAAAATTCGGCGTCAAACTTGCCGCGCCCGTCGCCTTCACCGTAATCGTGAGCGCATTCGTATCCGCGACCCCTTCCACGCTCCCAGCCCATCCCCTAAACGTCACGCCCTCCGCCGGCGTAAACGTAATCGTCACTTCCTTATTCAACTCATACGTCCCACTCGTACTCGGCTCCGGATCCATCGTCACCGTACCAAACGCCGTCTCCGGCGCATCCACCGAAATAACCACACCCGAAATCGTCTTCCCATCGCTCACCATGTACGTCCGCGGCAATCCACTCGATACCGCAACCGAAATTCCCACAGGCTCCGCCGCATCATCCCCATACACTTCCTTATACTTATCCTTATCCTCCTGCTCGCACTCACTCCACGGCGTCACCTTCGTCGCATCCCCAACATACGCCGCCCACTTCAAATTGTCACCAGGATAAATAAACCGACACTGCAAATCAGTCCACTTCCCAAACGCATTCTTCCCCGTCGAATACTCAAACCACCCATTCCACGTCACTTCCTTCACCGCCGTACACCCCTGAAAAGTCGCCGCGCTCAGCGTCATCGTATCCGTCGTCTTGAAAACAATGTTCGTCAAATTCGCCGCGCCAATCGTGCTCAAATTCAACTCCTTCAGATTCTCGCCAAACTCCAAATACCCAAGCGCCGTAAAACCACCACCATAGAAAAAGTTCGCATTGATGCTCGTCACACTTGGCCCAAACTTCACATACGGAATATTGACCGTCCCCCACAATTCAAGCCCGCCCGAAAGCTGCATCGAAATAGGCGCACCATTCTCATCCTCCGCATACCCAATCTCCAATCCATTCGTAATCGCACATTGTTGCAACGCCCGTTCAGCAAAACTCGTCACACCCTTCGGCATACACGGCTCAATCAACTTGAGCGCCTTATCCCCATCAAACGCCTGCTTACCAAGACTCTTCAACGTCGATGGCAACTTCACATACTCCAAACTCGTACAGCCCGAAAAATCATTCCCAAGCGTCGTCATCCCCTCCGGCAAAATCACGCTCGTAATCACCGACCCACTAAACGCCAACCCTCCCATCTTAAATGTGGAAGGCACCGTCTCCGGAAACTTCACATACTTCAACTTGGACCAGCCGTAAAATGCGCACCCACCCAGCTCCGCAAGCGTCGACGGCAAATACACCTCTTCCACCGTCGTATGATTACGAATATCGCCAATCTTCGTAATCGCCGGCGCACCCTCTGGCAACGCCTCCGCACGAAAATCAATCACTGTATCCGACCCATTCACATTCTTTGAAATCACGCCCGCAGCCGAAAGACCATACACCGTACTCACAAACGATTCATCCGCCCCTTCTGGAGGGATGGACGTAATCGTCTTTTTCGCCGAATCATACGTCCACATCACATCACCCATTGCCTCGTTCGCGGCAGAAATAACCCCCACGACCACCGCGACACATTTCAGCAAACCATACTTCATTTCGATAACCTCTTTGTTTTATTGGGGTCTAGCCTCATCCGCCCAATGCGGACAAACCCTATTCCCACGTAACTGACACCTATTATACCATTTTTTTTTTTCTCAGGTCAATCCCCCATTTTTGATTAATTATAAAACCAAATCTGCCGCGCTCATCGGTTGAGCACCCAGCGCACCCATACGCCATGGGAT